>WRDE01000372.1 GCA_009783605.1 Oscillospiraceae bacterium | reverse complement strand
GATCGGCGACCTGATGCGGGTGAGGGGCGCTTCCCGCGTCATCGATCCTTGCTGCGGTTCCGGCACCCTGCTGATCGAAGCGGCGCTGGCCGCCCGCCGGGTAGCGCCGGGTATCAAACGCCGGTTCGCCGCGATGGACTGGGCGGCGCTGCCGCAAAACCTGTTCGCCGAAGAACGGGAGCGGGCGCGCGGTTTTGAACTGCCCGGCCGGGAAATCGCCCTGCGCGGCAGCGATATCGACGCCGAAGCGCTGAGAATCGCCGAGCAAAACGCCGCAAAAGCCGGCGTCGGCGACACCTTATTGACAAAAAAAGTCGATCTGGCGGATTTCAAAACCGACAGCGACGGCGGCGTAGTGCTCTGCAACCCGCCCTACGGCGAACGCCTGTTGGACGTCCAGCAGGCCGAAGCGCTCTACAAAACAATGGGCCGGGTTTTTGAAAAAAAGCCCGGCTGGAGCTACGCCATCATCAGCCCTCACGACCAATTCGAGCAGCTGTTCGGCAGAAAAGCCGACAAACGCCGCAAATTGTATAACGGGATGCTGAAATGCCAGCTGTACATGTACTTTTAAAAATGCTGAATTATAGAAACCGATAAGATTTTATGCCCGCAACAATTAAGCATTAAGCATTCAGCATTTAGCATTCAAAAAGGGGGTCCCCCATGCGCCATGTATTCCGTCTCAACCCTGCCGCCGGCAAAAAGCGGGCGGCGCTGCGGCTGATGCCGCAGATACAGGAATATTTTTCGCTGCGTCCGGCGGAATACCGTATCCATGTCACCAACTGTCCCGGCGACGCGACCGAGGTTGCCGCGGCGGAGGCGGAAGCCGGTGTTCCGGTGCGGCTGTATGCCTGCGGCGGCGACGGCACATTGATGGAGACTATGAACGGGATTATCCGCGGCGCGGGAACGCAGGGCGGGCATGTTGAATTGGCGTCGGTCCCCTGCGGCAGCGGCAACGATTATGTCAAAGCTTTCGGAACCGTAGCGGATTTTTCGTTGGATGCCGTCATAGAAGGTACAGCTGTGGCGGTGGACGGTATCCGCTGTTATCGCGAGGCCGCCGGCAAAACCGATTATTCCCTTAACATCGCCTCGATCGGCATGGACGCGTCGGTGGGGCTGAAGATGAACAAATATAAAAACAAGCCGTTGGTTTCCGGCCCGATGGCGTATAACCTCGCGGTGGCCGACGTGTTTGTCCATAAATTGGGATCGGCGCTGCGGGTCAGCATGGAGACCACCGACGGGCTGGTGGAAACCGAGGGGGATTTCCTCTTTGTGCTGGCGGCCAGCGGCAAATATTACGGCGGCGGCTATTGCGGCGCGCCCCAGGCCGATCCGGCCGACCGGCTGCTGGATTTTGTGACGGTGGATACCATCAGCCGCCCGCGTATCCTGAGATTTCTCGGGATATACAAAGCCGGCAAGCATCTTGACTTGGACTTTGTCCATACCTGGCGCGGCGCCGCCATCCGGGTGCAGGCCGCCAAGCCGTTGGTGGTGAACATGGACGGGGAATGCTTCACCGATACCGGGGTGAGCTTTGAATTGGTGCCGGAGATGTGCAGGTTTGTGCTGCCGCGGGATTTGTTGCAGTGACCACACAGGCCGAAAGAGTCTAATACAGGAGTGATAAAAATGAAAACATTGATTGTTTACTATTCTTACAGCGGCAACACAAGGAAAATCGCGGAGGAATTCGCGAAAAAAGAGCCGGCCGATATTGCTGAAATCAAAGATGTCAAACGCCCCGGCAGGCTGAGGGCATATACCGCGGGATGCTTCGCCGCTTTGCGGGGGAAAGCGTGGCCGATCCGGCCATTGGACGTTGATTTTTCGGAATATGACCGGCTGATTATGTTTTCGCCCGTTTGGGCGGGCAATCCGCCGCCGGCTTTCAATGCCATATTGGACCGGCTGCCAGACGGAAAAACCGCAGCTGTCAGAATGGTATCCGCCAGCGGGAAAAGCGGCTGCAGAGAACGGTTAGAAGAGTTGATCAAGTCTAAAGGCTGTACGTTAGAGAGCTTGGAGGATATAAAAGCATGAAATTGGAGGAGCAGACAAAATGAAAAAATACCCCAAAACAGAGAAGTATGATGTAAGCTGGATCGAAAAAAATTGGATGGGACCGAATCCGCTGTGGCTTCTTGAGGATGTATGTGAGCATATGGACTTACGGCCGGGCATGAAGGTTCTGGACATGGGCTGCGGCAAAGGGATCACCAGCATATTCCTGGCGAAGGAATTCGGTGTGACCGTTTTTGCCAACGACCTGTGGATCAGCGCCACGGACAACCTGCGCCGCTTTGAGGAAGCGGGGGTCGCCGACAGGGTGTTTCCTATCCACGCGGAAGCCCATGCGCTGCCCTATGCGGAGGAATTTTTTGACGCGGTTATAGCGATTGACTGCTACCATTATTTCGGCACGAGCGAATCGTACTTCCCTGACGTGTTTTCCAAACTTGTAAAGTCCGGCGGTCAATTCGGAATTG
>WRDE01000371.1 GCA_009783605.1 Oscillospiraceae bacterium | reverse complement strand
GCCGGCGAAACCATCCGCGACGCCGAAGGAAACGCCGTCCGGGTCGCGGGCGCCCTTGTGGATATAACCGAAACCAAAATCATTATCCTTGATTCGGAAAGGCAGACTCACCCATACACAAGAAACAGCATCCGCGCCCCGGCGCGGATGCTGTTTCTTGTCTTCGCTTTAACGCACAGGGAGCGGGAACGGCAGATTCAAAAGGGGAACGAAGGTTATTCTTCGTTTCTCTTTTTCCATTTTCTCTTGCATTATTTCCCGGTCAATGGTATGCTATAATGGTAATCTATATATTTTGTATAAAAGGGGACTACCCACCATGCTGCAAAAGATTAAATCTATGAAATCCGGATCCAAAGCTATCCTTGTTGTTGTTTTATGTCTGATTATTGCGGCCGGGGTCGCCGTTCCGGTATTTTTGCTCTGCGACAGCGGGGACAGCGGGCTGCCGGCTTATTTGAATGTCAAACTCAGCTATCAGGAGCGGGCGGCGGATCTGGTGAGCCGGATGACGTTAGAGGAGAAGCAGGCGCAGATGAAGCCGCCGGCCCCCGGTATCGCCCGGTTGGGCATCCCCGCCTACCAGTACCAGAATGAGGCGCTGCACGGCATCATGACCGACGAGGGCGGCACCTCATTCCCCTCGCCTCTCGGTATGGCCCAGTCGTGGAATACCGAGCTGATGGAACGGATCGGCACCATCATCAGCGACGAGATCCGCGCGTATTATAACGTGCGGCCCTCCAACCGCGGCCTGTCCTACTATTCCCCGACCATGAACCTGCTGCGGGACCCCCGCTGGGGACGCAACGAGGAGGCCTACAGCGAGGACACGTTTTTGACCGCCGTAATGGGCGAGCAGTATGTCCGGGGGCTGCAAGGGATCGGCGACGGGGTGAAAAACGATATCCGGGGCAGCAAGGAACGGGGCCACGACTATATCAAGGTCGCCCCGACATTGAAACACTACGCTGCCAACAACAACGACAGCGGCCGGTCCTCCCTGTCCTCCAATATGGACAACAAAACCCTGCGGGACTACTTTACCTGGTCCTTCCAGCGGATCGTTGAGAAAACCAACGTGGCGTCGCTGATGTCGGCCTATAACCGGATCAACGAGGTGCCCTGCGCCGCCAACAAATACATATTGGATACCCTGCTGCGGCAGACCTTCGGGTTTACCGGTTTTGTGGTCAACGACTGCGGCGCGATGCTGAACATCGTCGAGCGGGTCTACCATTACTGGAGCCCCGCCGGCTGGAGTCCGGTATACAGCCCGAAAGAGCGGACGGTGACCTATCCCGAAGCCATCGCCTTCGGCGTCAAGGCCGGCAACAACATGGACTGCGGCGGCGGCGGACCGATCGACTGGGTCTATGACAAATTCACCGTCGAGGCGGTGGAGGATCCGCTGATCGACCTGAACGAGGACGATATCGACCACAACCTTTATGAGGTGTTTTTGACCCGGTTCCGTTCGGGAGAATTCGACGGTCCTGGCGGGCTGACGATGGTGCCGTATAAAGAGGAAAAATATAATTGGGAAACCGCCAACGAAGCGCAGGAGCACCGCGACACGGCATTGGAATCGGCGCTCCAGGCCGCCGTTCTGCTGAAAAACGACAACAGTACGCTGCCGATCAGCATTGACGTACCCAAAATCACCGTTTTCGGCCCGTTGGTGACCTACTGCGACCTCGGCGACTACAGCGGCAAACCCAAAGAGGAGAACCGGGTCAGCTTCAAAGAGGGGCTCGAAAGATTTGCCGCTGAAAAGGGGATAACCAAAAAAATATTATTCTCCGACGGGATGCGGTTGGATCCGGAACGGCAGGCCGAGATCGACATCAACCAGTCGGAAATCACCCGGGCGGCCCATAACGGCGTGTCAATCGTATACATCGGAACCACCAGCGGCGGCGGCAGCGCGAATACCCATTTTGCCAGATTCAAGGTCTGTAATGAGGGCAATGACCGGAAAAACATCCAGATTCCGGGAGGGCAGGTGGATCTGGTCAACGCGGTAGCCGAACAATCCCGGGCCGCGGGCGGCAAAACCGTGGTGGTGATCCAGGCGGTGGGTCCGTTGGATGTCAGCGGCTTTGCCGACAAAGTGGATGCCATCCTGTACACTGCCTATAATGGCCAGCGCCAGGGCGAAGCCGCCGCCATGCTGCTGTTCGGCGAATATAACCCCGGCGGGCATCTGACCCAGACATGGTATAAAAACGACGACCAGCTCTACGAACATATCAAAGACAGCGAAACAATCAACGGCATGGTGGATTACACCATCAATACCGCCGAGGGTAAGATGGGGCGCACCTATATGTATTATGAGGGATACCGGGCGGACGCCGAACCGGCGCAAAAGCCCGCGTACCCCTTCGGGTATGGACTCAGCTATACCGATTTTGCGATAGACAACGTCAAGGTGAAGGAGCCGGATAAAAACGGCGTCATCAAAGTGACGGCGGACGTACAAAACACCGGCGCGGTCAAGGGTGCCGAGGTG
>WRDE01000370.1 GCA_009783605.1 Oscillospiraceae bacterium | reverse complement strand
GGCCGAGGAAAAACGGGCGGCGGTCAACGAACAGGATTTTGAGCGGGCGGCACGGCTGCGGGACGAGGAAAAGAATACCGCGGCCAGGTTGGAAGAGGAAAAGGAGCGCTGGCAGCAGCAGAACGCCGGCGTCACCGGCGAGGTGACCGCCCGGGATATCGCCGAGATCGTCAGCGGCTGGACCGGCGTGCCGGTGACCCAGCTGACCGAGGAGGAGGGCGAACGGCTGCTGCGGTTAGAATCGGTATTGCATGAGCGGTTAGTCGGCCAGGACGAGGCGGTGACCGCGGTGGCCAAGGCCATCCGCAGAGGCCGGGTCGGGCTGAAAGACCCCCGCCGCCCGATCGGCTCCTTCATCTTCCTCGGCCCCACCGGCGTCGGCAAGACCGAGCTGTGCAAAACGCTGGCCGAAGCGATGTTCGGCGATGAGAACGCCATCATCCGGTTGGATATGTCGGAATACATGGAAAAACACACGGTATCGCGGTTGGTCGGCTCACCCCCGGGCTATGTCGGGTACGACGAGGGCGGCCAGCTGACCGAAAAAATCCGCCGCAAGCCCTACGCGGTGGTGCTGTTCGACGAGATCGAAAAAGCCCACCCGGACGTGTTCAATATGCTGCTCCAGATCCTCGAGGACGGCATTCTCACCGACGCCCAGGGCCGCCGGGTCAGCTTTAAAAACGCCGTCATCATCATGACATCCAACGTCGGCGCAAGGCTGATCACCGAAAAGAAGCAGTTCGGTTTTTCCGAAACCGATCCAACGAAAACCAGCGAGGAAACCCAGAAACGCATTAAAGAAGACGTGCTGGGCGAGCTGAAAAAAGCTTTCCGCCCGGAATTCCTCAATCGGGTGGACGACACCATTGTCTTCCGGCAGCTGACCGAGCAGGATATTGAGGAAATCGCCCGGCGGATGCTGGCCGGCTTAAACAAGCGGTTAGGCGAGATGGATATGGCCCTCCAAGTCAGCGAAGAAGCGGTCAAAGCGCTGGCCAAATCCGGCTTCGACCCGGTATACGGCGCCCGCCCCCTGCGCCGCACCATCCAGAACAAAATCGAGGACCCGCTGGCCGAGCTACTGTTGGAAGGGAAGTATAAAGCGGGGGATACGGTGAAGGTGGATGTGAAGGATGATGGGTTCATATTCGAGTAAACACAAAAAATAAACGCAGGGGCGGCACAAAAAAATTGTGCCGCCCCTACAGATGGTAACATAATTGTTTGCACAAATCAGAATCAGCGAACAGGCGAAGTCGCGGCTTTAGCCGCACGAGCCCCGATTACATTAGACTTCCTCGGGAATTAAGCGTGAGCGGATAAACGAAGATTTTTTCCGTCCCGCAAGGAAAAAAGCGCAGGAATAATTTGTTTATTACGAGCATTTTTGACGTAGCGGGACGGAAAAAAGATCGTTTACGCCGTTCGCGATTAATTCCCGAGGAAGTCTATTGTACATTAAAACGCTACAGTCTCCCAATCAACCCCCTGCGCCTCGGCCACCGCCTGATTGACCAACTTGCCCTGATACACATTCAGCCCCTTCATCAGCGCCGGATCGGCTTTCATGGCCGCTTCGGCGCCTTTATTGGCGATCCGCAGCGCGTAGGGCATGGTGGCGTTGGCCAGCGCGAAGGTCGATGTCCGCGGCACCGCGCCCGGCATGTTGGGGACCGAATAATGGACGATATCGTGTTTGATGAAATAGGGATCCTTATGGTTGGTCAGCTTGTCGATCGTCTCGATCGAGCCGCCATGGTCGATGGCCACGTCTACCAGCACCGAGCCGGTCCGCATTTTCATGATCATCTCCTCGGTGACGATCTTCGGCGCCCGCCCGCCCGGGATCAGCACCGCGCCGACCACTAAGTCGGCGTCCTCCACCGATTTGCTGATGTTGTAGCTGTTGGACATCAGGGTGATCACCCGTCCGGGCATCACGTCGGAGATATAGGACAGCCGGTCGATGTTGATATCTAGAACCGTCACCCGCGCGCCGAGTCCGGCCGCCATCTTGGCGGCGCTGATGCCGACGATGCCGCCGCCGATCACCACCACATGGCCCGGCGCCACGCCGGATACCCCGCCCAGCAGGATGCCGCCGCCGTCGTTGGATTTTTGCAGCAGATAGGCGCCCACCTGCACCGACAGCCGCCCGGCGATCTCGCTCATCGGCGCCAGCAGCGGCAGCGTGCCGTTGTCCAACTGCACCGTCTCATAGGCGATGGCGGTGACCCCCGCCTTGATCAGTGCCTGTGTCTGCTCGGCGTCCGGCGCCAGATGCAGATAGGTGAACAGGATCTGCCCCGCCCGCAGCAACCCGTATTCCGGTTCCAGCGGTTCCTTTACCTTATAGATCATATCGGCGGCGCCGTAGACCTCCGCGGCGGTATCCATGATCCGCGCCCCCGCCTGCATGTATTCCTCGTTGGTGAAGCCGCTGCCGAATCCGGCGTCATTTTCGATGTACACCGTGTGCCCCGCGTCGACAAAACTCCGGACGCCGGCGGGG
>WRDE01000369.1 GCA_009783605.1 Oscillospiraceae bacterium | reverse complement strand
GGTTTTCGGCGAAAAAGTGCGCCGCCCGCAGTACCGCCCGATCACCGCAGCTGCGGCGCAGCTGCGGCAACGCGGTATAAAAGGCCGCCGGGTCACATTCCCGCAGTACCGTGTGCCCCAGCGCGGCGGCGACGCCGCGCATCTCGGCCGGGATGGCGGCGTATTCCGCCGTCAGATCGGCGTGGCTGCCACCGGTGTCCACCACGCAGAGCGCGAAACCGTGGGCGGCGAAATCAATAGACAGCGGCGCGGCGGCCGGTGTTTTCGGATCGGCGAAATCCAGCATTACCGCCGCGCCGATAGCCGAGGCCGCCTGGTCCATCAGGCCGCTGGGCTTGCCGAAATATTCGTTTTCCGCCCGCTGGGCGATTCGGGCCACCGTAAGTGGCGGGACCGCCCCGCCAGCGAACAGCTGGTTGAGCATGGTGCCGATCAGCACCTCGAAAGCGGCGGAGGAGGAGAGGCCGGAGCCTTTGAGCACGGTTGCGGTGGTATAGGTGTCAAAATCGGCGGGCGGGCAGCCGGCGGCGGTGAAACCGGCGGCTACCCCGCGGATCATGCCGGCCGAACGGCCCCGCTCGGCGGGGCGCGGGTCCAAGCTGTCCAACGTCACCACATTCTGCGGATAACTGTCGGAGGTAACCCGGATCACGGGGTGGCCATTTGTCTGAGCATCGTTTACCGCGGCCGCCGCGATAATGTCGAGATCAATGGCGGCGGCCAGCACCCGTCCATGATTGTGATCGGTGTGGTTGCCGCCCAGCTCCACCCGCCCCGGGGCTGAAAAGAGCCATATATCCCGGTCAGCGGGGGAGGGGTAGAGCGCGGTAAACTGGTCGATGACGCCGCAATACCGCCGGCGCTGGGCGGATAACTGCTCGGCGGGATAGAGACGCAGCAGGGTGCCGTCCAATCCGCCGCCGGTGATATGTCGGATCCATTGTTGATGGTTCATGGCGTTATCCTTTATTTTTTAGTGATAAAATGGTATCATAAAACGAAATAAAATGCAACGGGGTGTTTCTCATGGATATCCAAAAAATCATCGCCGCCAAGCTGGCGGAGGTGGAGCGGCGGGAAAACGTCTGTATCCTCCACGCGGTGGAGTCGGGCAGCCGCGCCTGGGGGTTTGCGTCACCGGACAGCGATTATGACGTGCGGTTCATCTATGTGCGGCCGCGGGAATGGTATCTGCGGTTGGACAAGACGCGGGACGTGATCGAATGGCAGTTAGACGAGACGCTGGATATCAACGGCTGGTATCTGCAGAAGGCGCTGCGGCTGTTATATACCGCCAACCCCACGCTGTTTGAGTGGAACAGCTCGCCGATCGTCTACAAAACCACCGCAGAATGGGCGGCGATCAGTGCCGAGATCGACAGCTGGTTTTCCGCAAAATCGGGGCTGTATCATTATCTGAGTACCGCCAAAAGCAACTTCCGGGGATACTTGCAGGGCGATTCGGTCAAGCTGAAAAGGTATTTCTACGTGCTGCGCCCGCTGCTGGCCTGCCGGTGGATTTTATATAAAAAAAGCCCGCCGCCGATGCTGTTCAGCGAATTGGTAGAAGCGGTGCTGGAGCCGGAGATGAAGCCGGTGGTCGACGGGCTGCTCCGGATGAAGATGAACACGCCGGAGATCGGCGAGGGCAGGCGGATCGACCGGCTGAATGACTATATCGAGGAAAATCTGGTTTCGCTGAAAGCAATGATTGAGGAGATGCCGGAGGCCCCAAAAACCGGTTGGGGCCGGTTGAATGCGCTGTTTCTGGGCGCGGTAAATTGAATTTGGCATTTACAATTTGCAATTTACAATTTTCTATGTTATACTACCCCCTGTAATTTTTCCAGGAGGCTACAATATGTTCAACAATTTCCAGGAATTCAATGATTTTGCGGCTGAAAACGGGATTTTGATGGTGGATTTCAAAGAGATTGACCTAGCCGGGCGCTGGCACCATTTGACCATACCGGTGGAGCGGTTTACCGCCGAGCTGCTGCGGAAGGGGGTCGCGTTTGACGGCTCCAGCTACGGGTTTTTGACGGTGGAGCGGTCGGATATGGTGTTCATCCCCGACCTGACCAGCGCGTTTGTGGATCCGGTGAGCGAGATGCCGACGGTGACCATGATCGGCGATATCTTCCGCATCACCGACGACGGGTTGGCCCGGTTTGAGAGCGACCCGCGGTATATTGCCGGCAAGGCCGAGCAGTACCTGCGGGACTCCGGTATCGCCGACACCTGCCTGTTCGGGCCGGAATTTGAGTTCTATCTGTTGGACAGCATCGAATTCCGCAACCAGCTGAACCATATCGAGGTACATATCGATTCGGAGCAGGCCGCCTGGAACAGCATCAACAGCCCCTATGACCTGCCCCACCAGAACCGGGGGTTCAAGGTGATGGGCAAGAAGGGCTACCACGCCGATATCCCCTATGACGTCGGGTATGAGCTGCGCAACCTGATCGTCCGGGCGCTGGAGGAGAACGGGGTGCCGGTGAAATACCACCACTGCGAAAACGGCGGCCCC
>WRDE01000368.1 GCA_009783605.1 Oscillospiraceae bacterium | reverse complement strand
CACCGGCGACCGGTCGGAGCGCATCCGCACCTACAATTTCCCGCAGGGGCGGCTGTCCGACCACCGCATCGGCCTGACGCTTTACCGGCTGGAGGCCATCATGCAGGGCGATTTAGACGAGGTGATCGACTCGCTGGTCGCCGCCGAGCGGGCTAAATTGCTGGAGCAGAGCATGGAGAATTAGGTGATAGGAGTAATCTTGTGAAGAAAAAACGAGTAAAAAAATTCTTAACCACAGTTTCTATTGTGATTGCAGTGATTCTGATTTTTCCCCTACCAATGCAAGCCGACGATGGTGGAACTTGGCTGTATAAAGCGATTGTATACGAGGTTTATGACCGCCATTCCATTTGGGATGGGCCTGGCGGGGAGCCCGGGCACATCGTTGGCCTGCAAGTGTACATTTTGGGCAAAAAGGTCTATGATAACACCCATTTTGAACCAATTGAGCCAATTGAATATGACTATGACCCATACGATTATAGGGAGTGGGGATGATATGGAGCGTAAAATTTCAACCGAGCAGGCATTAAAAAACGCCGCCGCGTCGGTTCGCATGGAGGGTTTTGACCCCTCAGAGCGAAGTATGCGATTGTGCAAAGATGTTCTTGATGGGAAAATGAGTTTTGACGAATATCTTGCCTTTCTCAAGAAACGTGCAGGAGTGTGAGATAGGCGTGGAAACTAAAATACTCGCCCCCACAACAGAAAACATCGCTCTGGCCGGCCAGCTCCTGAGGGATGGCCGGTTAGTCGCGTTGCATACCGAAACGGTCTACGGGCTGGCGGCGAACGCCTTTGACACGGCGGCGGTAAGCGAAATTTTCGCCGTCAAGGGCCGCCCGCAGGACAACCCGCTTATCGTGCATATCGCCGACGTTGATGATGTCCACAGGCTGACGCGGTGGTTCCCCGAGACGGCGCGAAAGCTGGCCGGGGCGTTCTGGCCGGGGCCGCTGACCATGGTTTTGCCCAAGAACAAAGCGGTTCCCTACGCGGTTACCTGCGGGCTGGATACCGTCGCGCTGCGGATGCCGGGCAGCCCGGTTATGCTGGCGGCGATACGGGCGGCGGGTACGCCATTGGCCGCGCCGTCGGCCAACCGTTCGGGCCGCCCCAGCCCCACCCGCGCGGCCCACGTCATGGATGATCTGGGCGGAAAAATCCCGCTGATTATCGACGGCGGCTCTTGCGAAATAGGCGTGGAATCCACCGTCATCTCGATCATTGCTTCGCGGACGGACGGGGCGGTTCCGGCAAAAATCAAAATACTGCGGCCGGGCGCGGTGACGGCGGACGAGATTGCGGCGGCGACCGGACTGTCTGTAGGATCGGATATAGAAATAGATCCGGCGGTGCTCTCCCCCCTGCCCGAGGACGCCGCCCCGCCCTCCCCGGGGATGAAGCACCGCCATTACGCCCCCCGCGCCGAGGTCATTCTGGTGGAGGGGGATTTTGACGGGTTTGCCGACGTCGTATCGCGGGTCGTCGGTGACGCCGGCCCCTACAAATTATGGGCGATGTGCTTTGCGGGCGAGGGAGATAAATTATCCGTTCCATACATCGAGTACGGGGGCGAAAACGATCATTTGGGCCAATGCGGCGCAATTTTCGACGCACTTCGCCGATTGGATGCAATGGGCGCCGAGCGTGTCTATGTCCGGGCTCCATCCAGAGACGGTATAGGTCTGGCGGCCTACAACCGCCTCCTCCGCGCCGCCGGGTTTCGGGTAGTAAACTTACATAAAGAGACATAAAGTGGCCAATAATTTACAATAAAAAACAAATATTTCAATGGCGCACGCCCCGCGGGTCTGCTATAATATGACTATCCCAATAAAGATAAATACTTGTTATTTCATGGTCTACCTCCATTCCTTTCAAACCACAAAAAACGAAGCCGGCAAAAGCTTCGTTTTTTGTGGTTTTATCGCTGCAAATGCGGAAATAAATTGACTAGTCTCTCAGAGGAATGCCCTTCGCGTCGGTCTTGACCGATCCGGTGAGGATCATAATGCCGTCGATAAACCCCCAAATAACACCTGCGCCACATAAAAAGCTTGTCAAAATCTGAAAAATTCCGATGGTCGTATAGCCAAGATAAAAACGGCCTATTCCCAACCCGCCAAAGAAAATCTGCAGCAATCCTGCCACCAGCTTGCTCTTTTGCTCGCCGACGGGGGGAGGAACCGGTTGAGCCTGCCATGTCTGCTGAGGAACCTCTGCGACCGGAACTTCTACTTCGGGAACCGCTTCAACCGGAACTTCCACTTCGGGAACCGCTTCAACCGGAGCCTCTACTTCGGGAATCGCTTCAACCGGAACTTCCACTTCAGGAACCGCTTCAACCGGAACCTCCGGTGTGGGGTCGGTCTCGTTGGTTGTTACTTCAAAGATTTCGTTGTTGTTTTCCATAATTGATATGCCCTCCTTGCTCAATTTTAGATAAAACCACTATGGATTGTTTTCGATTATACCTCATAATTTATCATATGTCAATACTCTCGCCATCACTTTTTGGAAAAACTACACAAAGTT
>WRDE01000367.1 GCA_009783605.1 Oscillospiraceae bacterium | reverse complement strand
TTCAGACGGCAACGCGGTTGCCCCCGGAGAATATACCTTCCGCGTGGAGGGCAGCCTGCGGTGGAAAAACCGGGTGGTGTATACCGTTGGTATCGATATCGGCAAAGGTGTCATCACGGCAGAAGCGTCGCCGGAATATTTTTACGAAGGCTCGGGAGATCAGCCCGCATTGGATGAGCGCGCGGTTGAAAACGCCATGATCGGTACGGTGACGGTGAGATCTGAACCGGCGGCGTGATAACAAAAATCAGTATTTGTCAAGCCCCGAAAATTTGCTTTTGCCCATAATTGGTTGCCGCAATTGTGTTAAAACGCAGAACAAAAATATATCCTGTGCCGCGGCACAGGATATATTTCTTGTGTATGTGGGTGCGAAAACTCATTGGTTTCCCGAAGCTTTGGGGCTTGTGCGCTAAAGCGCGACTTCGCCTGTTCGCTGTTCGCAGTTGAGTTGAAACAATGCCTGTTCGCTGATTCTAATTGAGTGCGAAAACTCATTGGTTTCCCGAAGCTTCGGGGCTTGTGCGCTAAAGCGCGACTTCGCCTGTTCGCTGTTCGCAGTTGAGTTGAAACAATGCCTGTTCGCTGATTCTAATTGAGTGCGAAAACCCATTGGTTTCCCGAAGCTGTGTTAAAACGAACCAAAAACGGCTCCCGCAGGAGCCGTTTTTATGATGTGTTGGTTATCAGGTGTCAGCGTAATTATCAAAATACCCCGAAACCAGCACGATCGGCGTGCCTTTATCTCCCGATCCGCTCATCAGGTCGCAGAGCGAGCCCAGCAGGTCGGTGAACCGGCGGGGTGTGGTGCCCAAGGCGCGGTCGCCCGGGTCGGCGGCTTTGTGGGAGATGGCGTCCTTCATCGCCGCCAGTGTTTCGGCGGCGGATTTGCCGGCCAGCTCGTTGTCCAACAGGTATTTGATCTTCAGCTCGTTGGGGGTACCGTCCAGACCGGCGGTATAGGCCGGGGACACCACCGGGTCGGCCAGCTCCCAGATGCCGCCCGCCGGATCCTTGAACGCGCCGTCACCGTAGACCATCACCTCGACGGTCTTGCCGGTCCGCTCAAACAGCCGCCGCTGGATATCCACGACCAGCATATCACAGTCCCGGGGGAACAGTTTGACGCTGTCGGCGGTGGCTTTGTTGGAGCCGAGCAGGCCGTATTGCGCATTCCAGCCGCTGCCGCTCCCCGCACGCTGCGGATCTTCCACCGGTGCGGTCAGGATATCGTCGAGGCCGAAGACGGTTTCGGCCCCCGCGGCCCGGAGGATGCGCTTGGTGCGGTGGCGGGTATGGATATCGCAGCAGAGGACGTGCTTGGTGTAATCCAGAACCGCCCGGGGGTCGTTGGCGAACAGCAGCCGGATGTGGCGGCCGAAGCTCTTGTAATATTCGGCGTAATCTAAGCCGGTGAAGGGGTGTTTGTTGTCGTAGCCGAACAGCGCCCGGTAACGTTTTTCATCCAGCACATCGGTATAGGGGTTGATGCCGGCGGCGTCGATGGCGTCCCAGCCGATCAGCTGGTTGCCGACCTCGTCCGACGGATAGGACAGCACAATTGTCAGCTTTTTACAGCCGGCGGCGATCCCTTTCAGCAGGTTGCCGAACCGGTTGCGGGAGAGGATCGGAAACAGCACCGCCAGCTCGCCGGCCGGGAATTTGGCCCGGATATCGGCGGCAATCTGGGCGGCGGTGGCGAAATTCCCCTGGGCGCGGGCGGCGACGGCCTCGGTGACGCCGACCACGTCCCGGTCCCGCAGGACAAAACCCTCGTTTTCGCAGGCGGCCAATACGCTGTCGGCCACAATGGCGGCCAGCTCGTCGCCCGGCCGGATCATCGGCGCGCGGATCCCCCGCGCAGTAGTGCCGGTGGTTCTCATGGTATCAAATCCTTTATCGAAATTGCAAATTGTAAATGGCAAATTAAAGAAACAATTTGAAAAGCGGCCTGCCGCCGCTTGCATTTTTTTTCTATTCATAGTATACTCTACCCATCCCCATAAGTAAAACAAATATTTCTAATGCTTAACATAAGAAATACTTATATCAAAAAAATGCAACCATCACCACCAACCCAAACACATAATTTGCAATTTCCGGGAGGGGCATATGGAAGGCAACTGGGAGCTGTACCGCATATTCGTAGCCGTGGCGCGGGAGGGGAATATCTCCCGCGCGGCGGCGCGGCTGTTTGTGTCGCAGTCGGCGGTCAGCCAGTCGGTCAAGCAGCTGGAACAGCGATTAGAGGTGCCGCTGTTCCACCGGACGCCGAAGGGGGTAGTGCTGACCCGGGAGGGGGAGACGCTGTATTCCTACGCGGTGACCGCCACCGGGCTGTTGGAGAGCGCCGGGCGGGCGCTGGCCGAGATGACGGCGCTGCGGGCCGGCCATATCCGGATCGGGGCCTCCGATACCGTTTGCAGCCTGTTCTTGGTAGACGTGCTGCGCCGGTTCCATGCCGAACACCCGGATATCACCATCAACGTCCTGAACCGCACCAGCGACGAGGCGGTTGAGCTGCTGCGGCAGGGGGAGGTGGACATGGCCTT
>WRDE01000366.1 GCA_009783605.1 Oscillospiraceae bacterium | reverse complement strand
TGCCTGCCTCAAGGCGGGGGATACCAAATCGCTGGTGGGGTATACGTTGGGAGACGGTGTGGATGTCGAAGGGTTGGTGTACCGGGGTGGACAAAATGGGGCTTATTATTCCGATCCTGATAGCCTGTACCCCGATGTGATTTTATCAGTAGGCAGAGACGAGCCGCACATCTTGTTCTGCCTTTATGGAGAGGAAGCCTGGGGCGATTTTTTCGGTCTTAAGCCGGGAGTGGATACACTGGTGGATTTACGCGCGATTTGGGGAGAACCGGATGTTTTTGAAGAGTTTGAGGGGTATAGCGCGATTTATTTTCTAAATGATAAAGGATACCGATTGTATGTTAAGCTATCGGATGACACCGAAAACGCTGTTGTTCAGAGCTTGATCTATAAAATAGACTGATATAGAAAAACAACCGGGGAAAAAATATCCCCGGTTGTTGCATAATAACGCTCAACGCTCAACCTTTCATCCCAACCGCCATCTTCGCCTTACCCGCAATATTCTCCGCGCACAGCCCATACAGCGGCAGCAGCTCGGCCGCCGGGCCGGATCTGCCGAATATGTCTTCGACGCCGACCCGCAGTACCGGCACCGGCCGGCCGGCGCAGACGCATTCCGCCACCGCGCCGCCGAGGCCGCCGATAACCGTGTGTTCCTCCGCCGTGACGATACAGCCGGTCTCGGCCGCGGCCTTCAGCACTGCCGCGTCATCCAACGGCTTGATGGTGGCCATGTTCAGCACCCGGGCGGAGATCCCATCGGCTTTTAACATCTCGGCGGCTTTCAGCGCCTCGCCGACCAACAGGCCGGTGGCGATAAGGGTGACGTCGGTGCCGGCGGCCAGTTCGGTTGCCTTTCCGATAACAAAATCGGCGTCCGGATCGGTCACCACCGGCAGCGCCAGCCGTCCGAACCGCATGTAGACCGGTCCTTTCATCTCCAGCGCCGCCCGGATCGCCTTTTTCGCCTCGGCGTCGTCGGCGGGGTTGATGATGGTCATGCCGGGGATGGTCCGCATCAGCGCGATATCCTCGCAGCACTGGTGCGACGCGCCGTCCTCGCCCACCGAGATGCCGGCATGGGTGGCGCCGATCTTGACGTTGAGATGGGGGTAGCCAATAGAATTGCGCACCTGCTCAAACGCGCGGCCGGCGGCGAACATGGCGAAGGTGGAGGCGAACACCGTCTTGCCGGCGGCGGCCAGCCCGGCGGCGACGCACATCATATTTCCCTCGGCGATACCGCAGTTGAAAAACCGGTCGGGATACGCTTTCGAGAAGCCGATTGTCTTGGTGGCATGGGACAGGTCGGCGTCTAATACCACCAATTCCGGGAATTCCTCCGCCAGCGCCACCAAAGCCTCGCCATAAGAGTCGCGGGTCGCTTTTTTGATACTGTCAGCCATGATTAACCCTCCAATTCCCGCAGCGCGGCGGACAATTCCGCCATCGCCTGCTCATACTGCTCTTTATTCGGCGCGGCGCCGTGCCAGGACGCCTGATTTTCCATGAAGGACACGCCCTTGCCCTTGGTGCTCAGCTGGATAATGGCGGTCGGCTTGTCCTTGCAGGCTTTTGCCGCGTCAAAGGCCGCTTCATACTGGTCAAAATCGTGGGCGTCAATGACGATGGTGTTAAACCCGAAGGCGGCCCATTTTTCCGGGATGGGATAGGGCGAGTTGACCTTGTCAATCGGGCCGTCGATCTGCAGGCCGTTGTTGTCCACGATAACGCAGAGGTTATCCAACTTCTTCGCGGCGGCGAACATGGCCGCCTCCCAGACCTGCCCCTCCTGCAATTCCCCGTCGCCCAGGATAGCGAACACCCGGCAGCTATCGCTGCCAGCTACGCTGTTTTTATTTGCATCTATCTTGCCGGCCAGCGCCATCCCCACCGCCGCCGAGACGCCCTGTCCCAGCGAGCCGGTGGACATATCCACGCCCGGCGTCCCCTTCATATCCGGGTGCCCCTGCAGCATCCCGCCGGTATGGCGCAGTTTTAAGAGTTCCTCTTTCGGAAAATAGCCCCGTTCGGCCAGCGCGGAATAAATCCCCGGCGCGGCGTGGCCTTTGGACAGCACTAACCGGTCCCGCCCGGGATCGCCGGGGTTGGCGGGATCGACCTTCATCTCATGAAAATAGAGATAAGCCAGCAGATCGGCGATCGACAGCGACCCGCCGGGGTGGCCGCTCCTGGCGGCATAGACCGCGTCGATGATACCGACACGGATATTGGCCGCGTGAACGGCTAATTGTTGTTTTTTCGCGGGATCCATAGATGTTCATTCCTTCCAAATTTACGATAACAGGAGCAGTATACCATATAAAAAACAAAACTGTCAACTGTCACTTGTTGTGCCGGCAGGGCGCACGCATGAAAAAATTCATTACAAATAATGAATAATATGTCAATCACAATGTAGGGAACGACCCCTGTGTCGTTCCGAAAACGGTATAAATTTCTACAAAACGGAACGACACAGGGGTCGTTCCCTACGAAAAATACGCCTATGTGATGGATTGTCCCACAAAATATTCTTTCATGCGTACACC
>WRDE01000365.1 GCA_009783605.1 Oscillospiraceae bacterium | reverse complement strand
CGTCCTCACGCTGGCGGTGCTGCTCTATTCGGCTGTTGTTCTCCATGAACAGGAGCAGGCGGCCGCGCCGGTGGAAGGGGTATTTGACGGCATCACGGTACATATCCTCGACATCGGAAACGCCGACAGTATCCTGATCCAATGCGGCGGACAAAATATGCTGATCGACGCGGGGGAACGGGAGGCCGGCGACCGGGTGGTGGGTTACCTGCGCTCCCTCGGCGTCAAAAAGTTAGATACGGTGATCGTCTCCCACCCGGACTCCGACCATATCGGCGGGATGCCGACGGTGGTGGGGGCGTTCCCGCCCGACCGGTTCATCATGGCGTTTATGCCGGAGGGGAAGGAACCGACCACCGCCTCATATAAAAATCTGCTCAAAACCCTCGGCAACAAGGGGGTCAACATCACTCCGGCCAAACCGGGGCTGACCTTCGATATCGGTGAAACCAGCGGCAATGCCGCCGCCGAAATTCTCGGCCCGGTCGAGGATTCTGACAGCACCAATAACCAGTCGGTGGTCTGTATGGTCACCTACGGCAGCTGCCGGTTTTTGTTTATGGGCGACGCCGAAAAACAGGCGGAATCCGCCCTGCTCGGCAGCGGCGCCGATCTGCGGGCGGATTTCATAAAACTCGCCCATCACGGCAGCCGTACCTCCACCACCAAAGATTTTATTCAGGCGGTCAGCCCGACCGTGGCGGTGATCTCCTGCGGTGCCGGCAACCGGTTCAACCATCCCCATGAGGAGATTTTGACCCGGCTGGAATTTTACAATATCACATATTACCGCACCGACCTGTCCGGCACGGTGATCGTCTCGTCGGACGGGGAGCAGATCGCGGTACAGACCGAGAGATGAATGGGCAATAGGCTATACGAAAGGGGACTATGCAACATGCAGCTGCAACTTACCGAACAGCAGGCCAGAGATGCGGGCGTAAACCTTGAACGGCTGCGTCTTCTTGACGCGACCCTGCGGGAATGGGTGGAAAAGGGGTACCGCCCGACCATAAACACCATCATCTACCGTAACGGTATCCCGGTTTTTTCGGGAAGCTACGGCGTAAAGGGCCGCGATATGGGCCCGTTGACTATGGACGCTATCTTTGCCATGGCGTCGATCACCAAACCGGTTATCGCCGCGCTCATGGTGCTGCTTCAGGAGGACGGCGTGATCGATTTGAATTACCCGGTAAAGCTGTATTACCCCGATTTCCAGGTCACCGGCGACGAGGAACAGGCGGTGAATATATGGTTTCTGCTGACGCATACCAGCGGATTGGACGACGAGGGACAGTCGGAGGCGGCCGCCCGCTATGTTATGGATGAAATGGGGCTTGCCGATCCCCGTGAGGACGATTACAAGAATTGGCGTGACATCATGCTGGAGGCCCGCAAAAAGTTAGAACTGCCCTTGAGCGACGATCCCGAAAAGGACGCCGATGATACCTGGTACCGGATACAGCTGCGGACCAAGCTCACCTACCGTCCCCGGGGGGAGATGCGGTATTGCAGCCTCGGGTATGAGGTATGCAAGCGGATCATCCTCCACATGACCGGCGAATCCATCGACAGCTTCGCGCGGCGGCGGCTGTTTGAGCCGTTGGGCATGAAAGACACCTATTGGCGGCTGCCCGAAGAGAAATGGGACCGTGTCATCCGCCGGACTTTTGAAGAGGATTCCTGGTTCACCTCCCCCGAATGCTTCACCAGCGAAAGCGGCGGCGGCGGGTTGAAATCCACCGCGCCGGATATGATCCGGTTTTGCGAGATGCTCCGCCGCGGCGGCACCCTTGACGGCGCGCGTATCTTTTCGCCGATTACCGTCCGCTCGATGCTGCAAAATTACAACGGCGGCATGGGCGGCTGGGGCGCGTGGGCGCTCGGCTTTAACTACCGCGCCGATAAATACGACGACACCGGTATCGTGCGTCCGCCGTCCACCGTTGACCATGCCGGTTCAGGCGGTGTGAAGCTGCTCATCGACCGGGAGAACAAGCTGTCATGGGTCTTTTTCACCGCATGGCCCCCCGACGCGCCGGTGGTATTCAACTGGTTCACCAATCTGGTATATTCGGCATTGGATGATTTATAAAAATCAAAAATAAGGACGTGAAGAGTATGTATTATTCAGTTGACCGGATCGACGAGGGCTGGGCGGTCCTTATTGACGATGAGGAGAACCGGTTGGAGATCGAAGTTGAAAAGCTGCCTGGTGGGGTCGGGGCGGCGGATATGTTATGGTTTGAGAACGGCGTCTGGCGGTTGGACGGCGACGAAAAAGCGCGGCGTCAGGAGGAGATAAGGGCGCTGCAGAGGCAGTTGACAGTTGACAGTTGACAGTTGTCAGTGGGCAGTTGTCAGTGGATAGTTTTGTGTGCTTTGTGAATTAGTATTTGAGGTCGATTATGCGTTCAATACCTAAAGTTATTGGGATTATTGTTGCCGCCGGCAGTTCATCCCGGATGGGGCAGCCTAAGATGCTGCTGCCGGTCGGTGGGAGGCCGGTGCTGGCACGGACGCTGATGGCGTTTGATGCCGCCGTGTCGGTGGACAAGCT
>WRDE01000364.1 GCA_009783605.1 Oscillospiraceae bacterium | reverse complement strand
TTCCGGCGGCCAGCGTGGCCGGCATATCAATATACCGCTGGTTGGCCGAACCCCGGAACCGCAGCAGCAACGAGCGCTCCGCCTCAATATACGGCCCGTCGATCAGCAGATCGACCGCTTCCATCAATGCCCGCCATCCGGGATTTTCATCGGCGTGCTCCAGCAGATATTCGACCGTATAGCCGGTATAACAGACCACATCCCGCCCCATTGCCCGCGCTCCCCGCGCCAGTTCAGCCATCGGCTCCGGCTGATAAAACGGCTCGCCGCCGGACAGGGTGATCCCTCTATACAGCGGATTGCCCCGCAATTTTTCCAACAGCAGCCCGGTATCCACCGGAAACCCGCCGTCCGGATCGTGCGAACCGGGGTTGTGGCAGCCGGGACAGCGGTGAGGACAGCCCTGCCCGAACACCGCCAGCCGGATGCCGGGCCCGTCGACGATGGAATCCTCCGCGATGCCGTATAGGCGGATGAGCATGGTTGTTTCCTCTTTTCAAATGCTGAATTCTGAATGCTTAATGCTTAATAACGGGTGGTCATGAACATTGATAAAGCATATGATTCAGCATTTAGCATTCAGAATTAAGAATTATTCTTCAAACCGTTCCAGCGTTCCCGCCAGATAATCGGTGATCCGCGGGATGCGTTCAGAGCCTTTATTATGGTCCGCTTCAGTGCGGCCGCATTTGGGGCAGACGTCGGCGATGATGCCGGTGTAGCCGCAGATGGGATCCCGGTCGACCGGATGGTTGATCGAACCGTACCCGACGCCGGCCTCCTTCATCGCCCGGATAATCGCCTCAAACGCGTCCAAATTCTCGGTCGGGTCGCCGTCTAACTCCACATAAGAGATATGCCCGCCGTTGGTGAACTCATGATACGGCGCCTCGATCCGGATCTTTTCATAGGCCTGGATCGGGAAATAGACCGGCACATGGAAGGAATTGGTGTAATAATCCCGGTCGGTGACGCCGGGAATCAAGCCGTATTTTTTGCGGTCGATCCGCACGAACCGGCCGGACAGCCCTTCGCCGGGGGTGGCGATCAGCGAGAAGTTGAGGGTATATTTTTTGGCGGCATCGTCGCAGCGCTGGCGCATATAGCCGATGATCTCCAATCCGAGATTCTGTGCCTCCTTGCTCTCGCCGTGGTGGGCGCCGAGTAGCGCCTTGAGCGTCTCGGCCAGCCCGATAAACCCGACGGTCAGGGTGCCGTGCTTGAGCACCTCCCGCACCTCGTCGTCGATACTCAGCCGGTCGGAATCTAACCAGATCCCCTGCCCCATCAGGAAGGGATAGTTGCGCACCCGTTTTTTGCACTGGATCTCAAACCGCTCCAGCAGCTGTTTGATTACCAGATCCATCCTGCGGTCCAGCCCGTCAAAAAACTGTTCCACATTACCGTGGGCGAGGATGGCGATGCGGGGCAGGTTGATCGAGGTAAAGCTCAGGTTGCCGCGCCCGAACACCGTTTCGCGGGCCGGGTCGTGGACGTTGGCGATGACCCGGGTCCGGCAGCCCATGTAGGCGCATTCGGTGTTGGGGTCGCCGGGTTTATAGTAGCGCAGGTTGAACGGCGCGTCGATGAAGGCGAAATTGGGGAACAGCCGCTTGGCGCTGACCCGGCAGGCCAGTTTGAACAGGTCATAGTTGGGTTCTCCGGGATTGAAGTTGACCCCGTCCTTGATTTTGAAGATATGGATCGGGAAGATCGGCGTTTCGCCGTGGCCCAGCCCGTCTTCGGTGGCCAGAAGCACGTTGCGGATCACCATCCGCCCCTCCGGCGTCGTGTCCATCCCGTAGTTGATCGAGCTGAACGGCACCTGGGCGCCGGCGCGGGAATGCATGGTGTTGAGGTTGTGGACAAAGGCCTCCATCGACTGGAAGGTGGCCCGGTCGACCTCGGCGGCGCTGCGCTTGACCACAAAAGCCAGTATCTTTTTGGCCAGCGTTTTATCAAACCGCGATTCTAACAGTTTGCCCATAGCCTCGTTAAATTTGTTATCGTTGGCCAGATTCGGCCACCCGCCAATCTTCTTTTCCGCCTGTTCCTGCAATTCCTTTGCTGTCGCGCTATCGTCGTCGATATCGGCCAGCAGCTCCATCGCTTTGGCCAGATTGGTCCGGAACAGCCGGCGGTAGGTTTTCTTGACCCCCTTGGCCAGGGCGTAGTCGAAGTTGGGCACCGACTGGCCGCCGTGCTGGTCGTTCTGGTTGGATTGGATGGCGATACAGGCCAGCGCCGAATAGCTGGCGATATCGTTCGGCTCCCGCAGAAAGCCGTGGCCGGAATCGAAGCCGCCCTGAAACAGCTTGTCCAGATCGATCTGGCAGCAGGTGGTGGTCAGGGTCAGAAAATCCATGTCGTGGATATGGATGTCGCCGTTGGCGTGGGCTTCGCTGTGGGCCGGGTTGAGCACAAACATCTCATAAAACTGCTTGGCCGCCTCCGAGCCGTATTTGAGCATGGTTCCCATCGGGCAGTCGCCGTCGATGTTGGCGTTTTCCCGCTTGATATCGTTGTCCTTGGCGTCCTTGAAGGTAAGATCCTCCAGCGTTTTCATCAGCCGGGTGTTCATCTGG
>WRDE01000363.1 GCA_009783605.1 Oscillospiraceae bacterium | reverse complement strand
TACGCCCAGTTCGCGCTGTCGCCCAAAGGGAAGTACAACATCTCGGTCTGTCTCGGCACCGCCTGTTATGTCAAGGGCGCCGGCGACATTTTCGACAAATTCAGCGAAAAGCTGGGGATTGGTGCCGACGAATGTACCGAGGACGGCAAATTTTCCCTGATCGCCTGCCGCTGTATCGGCGCCTGCGGCCTCGCGCCGGTATTGATGGTCAACGAAGAGGTGTACGGCCGGCTGACCCCGGTAGACGTGGACAGGATTTTGGAGAAATACTGAGCATACTACCATTAGAGGCGGCGATCAGCCGTCCGCAAGGTCCGCGAAAAAATTACAGAGAGGATATATCTTATGATAAAGACAACGACAGATCTGCAGGCTCTCCGGGATAAAACCCTGCGGGAGATGACGACCGGCGGCGATGGGCGGGCGATGACCCGTATCGTGGTCGGACTGGCCACCTGCGGTATCGCCGCCGGCGCCCGCCCGGTATTGGAAGCCTTTCATGACGAGATCGCCAAACGGGGGCTGGAGCCTGTCAGCGTGATCCGGGCCGGGTGTATTGGCATGTGCCAGTTTGAACCGATCGCCGAAATCACCCGCCCCGGAGAGGAAAAAATCACCTACGGCAAAGTGACGCCGGAAATGGTCGCCCGGATCGTAGCTGAACACTTGGAGGGCGGCAGTCCGGTGACCGAATTTACCATCGGGCATTATATGGCCAGCGGAGAATAAAGCTTACATTAACGGGAATGTTACGGGAAAGGATTGGGAAAATTAACATGTCTGCAACTCAGATGTTACTTAGAGACACCGATTTCTATAAAAAGCAGGTCCGGGTGGCGCTGCGCAACTGCGGCGTCATCGACCCCGAATCCATTGAGGAATATATCGCGATGGACGGTTATCAGGCGCTGGCGAACTGCGTGACCGAACTGACGCCGGAGCAGGTGATCCAGATCGTGCTGGATTCCGGCCTGCGCGGCCGCGGCGGCGGCGGGTTTCCCACCGGCCGCAAGTGGGCGCTGACCGCGCCGAACAAGGCACCGCAAAAATACGTCGTCTGCAACGCCGACGAGGGCGACCCCGGCGCGTTTATGGACCGCTCGGTATTGGAGGGCGACCCCCATTGCGTAGTCGAGGCGATGGCCATCTGCGGCTACGCCGTCGGGGCCACTAAAGGCTTCGTCTATGTCCGCGCCGAATACCCCATCGCCGTCCACCGGCTGCAGATCGCCATTGATAAGGCGCGGGAGATGGGGCTGCTGGGGAAAAACATCTTCGGCTCCGGTTTTGATTTTGATCTGGAGATCCGTCTCGGCGCCGGCGCCTTTGTCTGCGGCGAGGAGACGGCGCTGCTGACCTCCATCGAGGGTAACCGGGGCGAACCGCGCCCCCGCCCGCCCTATCCGGCGGTGAAAGGGTTATACGGCTGCCCGACGGTGCTGAGCAACGTGGAAACCTTCGCCAACGTGCCGCAGATCATCCTGCGGGGCGCCGAGTGGTTCGCCGCAATGGGTACCGAGCGCTCTAAAGGTACCAAGGTATTCGCCCTGGGCGGCAAGATCAACAATACCGGCTTGGTGGAGATCCCGATGGGAACAAAATTGCGGGATATCATCGAGGAGATCGGCGGCGGCATCCCGAACGGTAAAAAATTCAAGGCCGCCCAAACCGGCGGACCCTCCGGCGGCTGTATTCCGGATTCGCTGGCGGATACCCCCATCGATTACGACAACCTCACCGCGATAGGGTGTATGATGGGCTCCGGCGGGCTGATCGTTATGGACGAGGACAATTGCATGGTGGATATCGCCCGGTTTTTCCTCGATTTTACCGTCGACGAGAGCTGCGGCAAATGTACCCCCTGCCGGGTCGGCACCAAACGGCTGATGGAGATGTTGGACAAGATCATCTCCGGGCAGGGGACCATGGCGGATATCGACGACATGACCGAGCTGTGCGAATATATCAAGGCCAATTCCCTCTGCGCGCTGGGGCAAACCGCGCCGAACCCGGTGCTGTCTACCCTGCGGTTTTTCAAGGATGAATACGAAGCCCATGTCAAGGATAAAACCTGTCCGGCCGGCGTCTGCAAGGATCTGCTGACCTACTATATCATCCCGGAAAAATGTATCGGCTGCACGGTCTGCAAAAAAGCCTGCCCGACCGGCGCGATTTCCGGAGAGCTGAAACAGCCCCACGTCATCGACCCGGCCAAATGCATCAAATGCGACGCCTGCCGGCAAAAATGTAAATTCGGCGCCATTATTAAGAAGTGACGAGTGATGAGTGACGAGTGGCGAGAAAAATAAGCCGCCAACTGCTCGCCACTAACCACTCGCCACTCGCCACTAACCACTCGCCACTACTAAAGAATTGGAGCATAAAAACATGATAAATCTGAAAATAAACGGCATTCCGGTCAGCGTGCCGGAGGGCACCACTATTTTGGATGCCGCCCGGCAGGCCGGGGTGGATATCCCCACCCTGTGTTATCTGCGGGAGATCAACGAGATCGGCGCCTGCCGTATCTGCATCGTGGAGGCCACCGGCGCCCGCGGATTGGTCACCGCCTGTGTCTACCCGGTAT
>WRDE01000362.1 GCA_009783605.1 Oscillospiraceae bacterium | reverse complement strand
TTTCGGTGAGGGTACCGCCCACTCCGGTCAGGATCTGCAGGGCCGCCAGATTGTTTTCGCCCGCCCAGGTTACCATATCGCTCTTGCCGCTGGACATAAACCCGTTGCGCAGCAGCCACAATACCTCCTGGTAGCAATCCGGGAATTCAACCGCAAAATCCTCGTAGCTGAATAACGGTTTATTGAGCCGGTCTCCAAGACCTGTCGTAAATCTCAGGCAATAGGCCGCTCCGGAAACAATCCTGTCCGGATAATTTGCGGCGTGGATATGCAGATCGATTTCCTGTGTTCCGGCAGCGGTATATTCATCTTTATCGCCGTCAACGATAACGCCCGGCTCAATCGTGATCCGCTGCTCATCGCCGAGGGCCAATACATCGCCTTCCACTGTGCCGTCGGGGTAATACACCGCCACCAAACCGTCCTTCACCACGACCTTGACGATATACCTCTCGCCGCCGGAAATCCATCCCAGATCGGGGGTATCCTCGGTGATCTCGAACCAGTAGGTCCCGTCGCCCGGCAGGCTGAACGAGAAGGAGAATGCATAGTCGGTCACGCCCGCTTCGATTGCCACCGCCACCGTTTCGGTGATGGCCGGCGGCGGGGCGGGCCACTCTTCACCGGCTTCGTTTTTGACCTGTGTCAGCGTAAAAGAGAAGGCGTCCTCTTGGGCTTTCCAGCCGGAGCCGGTGATGGTCTTTTTGCCGCGGATGATGACTTCGGCGGAGGTTTCGTAGTCGTTGACGAAGGTCAGCCCGCCGCCCGGGCCGGCGACAAAGCCGCCGCTGCCGTCGGGGTAGTATACGGTCGCTTCGCCGTCCTCCACCACGATCTTGATCACCTGCGGCCCGGTTTTATCCTTCCAATATCCGCCGGGTGTCGTCTCCTCCACCTTGAAATAATACGTGTCCGCCTCGGTGAAGTACAGATCGCCGAAATCGAATGTATAACTGCCCGTGCCGTTGGTATTTACCGTTGTCTTGCGGACGATGCCGTTATTTTTTTCATCGGTCAGCGCTTTGGATTTCAATTGGGTCAGGGTAAATTCAAATGTCTTGGCCGGAACGGTTCCGGTACCGGTAACCGTCTTCTCTCCGCGGATGACGGCCTTCGCGCTCGGGAGTTCCTGGTTCGGCACCCCGATTGTCGCATGGATCAGCCCGATCTGCAGCGCGTCATCGTGGTTAATGAGTAAATCCTCGGGATACGGCCCGTCATAGACCGGTATCGCCGCGCCGTCCGGCTGGAGAATCACGTAATACCGGTCGTCCCGCTGGCCGCGCACAATCTTGAAATCGTACGCATGGGGGCCGCCCCTGACATACAGCTCGCCGTTTCGCACCTCGATGGTATATTCCGGAATTTGGGCATACGGCTGGCCGTTCAGGGATTCGCGGAGGAGATAGACGCCGTCCGCCGCGCCCGGGATCGTGATCACCGCTTTTCCGTCCGGCTCCGCCGTGGTGTAGGTATTAACCAGCGCGCCGTCCGCGGTGTTGATCAGCTTGAAATCAATGCCGTCTATCGCCGCTTCGGTATCCTTGTTGTATTTTTGGATGGTGAGCTTATATACCGGTTTGGTATTCTTCGCGTTGACCGTCGCATCCCGGGGACCGTTGATATCAATCTCCGCGTCCAAATGTCCGCTCTCTACATGGTGGTTGTCCGCTTTTATGTACAGCTGCGGGTTGGCGTCCGGGTCGAACCGGATATAGATCGGGGTCGGATCGGTCATATACTCCTGCGGGGCGCGGATCTCGACCAGCTCATAATATCCCGGTTCGATTTCGGTTTCGCCCTGCAGCCATTCCTTGTTGGGGTCGGTTGACAGGCGGTCATATCCGTAGGCCAGCATACTGCCGTAGTTGTAGCTGTTGCCCTCCCAGCTGTCATTGTCAAATTTTTTCATCGCGAACACCGCGCCGGTGAACAGCAGATGCCCGTTTCCGGTATCAATCGTCTCGCCCGGGAGCTTTTCGGTCCTGTCCCGGTTCCATTTGACCAACCGGATAGTGGCTTTCGGGGTGCCGGGATCCTCATCGTTCTCAATATGAGCGCCGTAGATCAGGGTATTCGGATAAGACGGGAGCGTTCCCTGCTCCTCGCCGAGGGGCAGCTCTGCCTGCAAAGCCTTATCCGCAAACATCCGGAGCCGCCCGTTGCTGTAAATGAGGTACCATTCACGGTTTTCATTGCTCTTATAATGCGCCGGCGCGTAGGTTTCTTTTAATACGTAGCTGCCGGTAGTGATAACCGGCCGGTCGGCTTCATCTAACCCGATAAAATCATAGGGCTTGAGCGTACCGCCCACCTGCGGCCATGCGCCGCCTCCCAGCGTTATGCTGGCCGGGAACCCGTCGGTGTAGACGCTGTCTGACTTATAGAGCTTGAACTCGCATCCGTCTAACGGCATCGGATAGTTGGCTTTGGTGGTCATCTTGATGAGATTCAGGCGGATTTCGCAGGTAATGTCGGTCAATACCCAGTCGTCGTCCCAGTCGCCCGGCCAGTTGTCGATCTCTATCGAATCCCGCGGGGTGATCTTGACGGTATTCTGCCAGACGCCGGTATTCTGCCACGGGCCGTCCTCGCCGC
>WRDE01000361.1 GCA_009783605.1 Oscillospiraceae bacterium | reverse complement strand
CGCATAATCACCAACCCCACCACGGCTGCGGCGAGTACCAGTACTGCGGCGAAGAGTACCACTACCGGGACGTTGCCGATGAAGGGTATCCATAGATTGCCGGTTTTCGGGCCGGGCTCGATGGGGTTGGTGTAAGGATTGACAGGATCAGTGGGACCGGTCGGGGGCGCGAACGGGATATCCGGCGGGGTGATATCAATGACCGGGATGTCGTTCGGATCGAAAACAGGCGGGTTGATCAGCGGGATATCCGGCGGCAGAATATCAATATTGTCCGACCGGTTGTCCACCCGGATCGATATCTCGATCGTCTGGCCGGCCGGGATCGCCGGAATGCTGAAGGCGATCGCTTTCAGCTCGGTGATCTCATGGTCGTCGGTGGAGGTGTTCAGCTCATAGCGGAGAATCTCAAACAACCCCGATTCCTCGCCGGCCTCCGCGACATAATAGGTCTGCCCGGGCTGCAGCCCGTTCACCACCACGGCATTGCCGTCCGCCTTCACCGTCACCCTCTCGATCACCGTGTTCGCCGCGTTGTATACCCAGATCGAAAACACCTTGTCATATCCCGAAAGCGGACGGGTGTTTTCCGCGTCATACAGATGCTTCGACAGCAGCAGCCGGACCGGTGTCTGCGGCTGGGTGCCGGTGGTGGTAACGCCGCTCGGCTGGGCCGGCTGGCTGCCGGTGGTCGTGGACTCGCCCGGCTGGGTGCCGCTGCCGGTAGTGCCGGACTCGCTCGGCTGGGTTTCGGTGGTGGTGGCGGTCGGTTCCTCTCCCTTTTTGTTGGTGATAACAAAACTGTATTGCACGTCATTGTTCACAGTTTTGGCATACCCCTCCGGCGGGTTCAGCTCGTCCACCGTCCAGCTGTCCTGCGCGTCCAATCCGTCCCAGGTGTGGGTCCACAGATTCCCGGCATTCAGCGTGACCGCGTTGCCATACGGGCTGCCGTTCCGGTAGAGCTGGGCCGAGACGCTGCCCGGATGCGGGCCGGTCCCTTCCCATAGCTTGTTCACGCTCACATCAACCGTATCGCCTTCCCGTTTTACCGGTTCGGTTTTGGGTTTCGCCGTCACATTCTGATTCCAGCCCCCGCCGGTCTCGTTGGCGGCGGGGACCATGACTAAGTACGGATCGATGGTGTATTCATTGTCCGGGCTCTCGACCTGCGCCGCCAGATACAGCCCCGCGCCCAATCCGCTGTACACCGCTTTGCCGTCGCTGCCGGTCACCTGAATATTCCGCGGTATGCTGTTGGCCAGTGCGTAGGCGTTGAGGCTGGCGGCCAGCGTGATGTTTTTCTCCTTGGTCAGCTTGGTGAAATCCGCGGCCACGCCCGCAAATGACGCCGCCTTCTCAAAGACCACGTTTCCGTTTACTTCTTTTGCGGTCGCCACCTGACAGACCGCGATTTGCAGGCCCGCCAGCGGCGTATTGCCGTACTCCATCAGCACCGTCAGCGTCGACGCCGTCGACGGAAGCGCATACACTGCCCCAGAGGACAGTGCCAATAATACCAGCAATCCAACCAATACGCTTATCTTTCTTCTCATCACCGGGGGTTCCTCCTTTACTTCTTCTCCAGACTCTTCTTGCCTCTCCGGTGTCTGTATACCAATATTCCGGCACAGCCCAGCGATACTAATGCGATGAGTGTCACGCCGATGGTGACAAGCAGGTCGCTGCCGAATCCGCCGGCGTCGGGGAAGATCGGGCCGCCGGGGTTGTAGGTGTTGATAAAGGTGAGGCCGCCAGAAAAGCTGCCCGCAAACTTGACGGCGGTGGACTGGAATTCGCAGGACGCGATGAGTAACGGCTGATTTGATCCGCTATTCAATACGAGCCCGTACAATGTTTCGGCTATCGGATACCTGATCGTGTCGGTCAGCGTGAAAACCGGTTCCTCGCCCGAAGGCGCCGTAACCGTAAGCGTCAGACCGTTGGAGAGTTCCAGAATATCCCCGCTGAGAACGGGATTCCCGCCGCTGAATACGGTCACGTTCGGGTCGTCCCACTCAATCATAACTTTTTGTTTGAGGTAAGTCAAGCCCTGCTGGTCGACATTGGAGAAGATGATCTGCCCCGCGGTGCCGGTCTGGGTATAGGACACGTCATAGCCCGGTCCGGCGGTCGACGCGCCGATAAATTTATCGTACAACTCATCAATCACCGCGACTAAGTTCGCCCAATGCTCCTCCTTAAACTCGTTTATCGCCCAGTTGCGATCATTTATATAATAGGAAAGGTCTTCGTTCCAGCCGCCAAGATAGTGCCAGATAAGCAACTGGGTAAGTGCGTGGCGCTGATCATCGGCGGACGAATAATACCACTGTCCTCCTGAATAACGCGACGTGTCTTTTACGCCCACATAATTCCCGCCCTTACCGTCGAAGCCCAGCAACAGGTTGAATTCCTCGTTGGTCAATCCCGAGGATTCATAGCTGCTCAGCGCCGCCAGCAGCGCCAGCTTGTCTTTCGTTTTTTTCTCGGCGGCCGTATAGGCATTATTCCAGTTGACATACAGGTTCTCGTTCAGACACTTGCCGTAGAATGTTTCGCTTTGATCAGAGGTGAGTATTGCCGCGGCGAAAGCATTCTCATTGCTGGGGATCGCTATTCTGGCGGT
>WRDE01000360.1 GCA_009783605.1 Oscillospiraceae bacterium | reverse complement strand
GTGTTTGCTAAGAGCGATATACGGGCCGTCGCGGGCGTAACCGTTATCCCCGCCGGAGCGTTGCTTGAAATCTTTGGTGTTGGCGCGGACGGTAAAGGAATCATCACTGCCGATCTGCCGGCCGGTAATGCATATTTTATCCGGGAAATGAGTACCGCGGCGGGTTACGAGTTGGATGACACCGTTTACGAGTTGGTGTTCGATTATGCCCCCGAAAAAGGCGCGGTGGTCGTGATTACGGTCAACAGCGGGAAGCCTATCGAAAACCGGCTTATGCGGGGCAGCTTGCGGATCGCGAAAGATTTCGAGGGGCGAGAAACACCGATAAATGGTGTCCCGTTTGTCATCACCGGAACGACTATTGTCGGCACCGAAGTGACCATCCACACAAAAACAGACATAAACGGCGAAATTTTGTTGGAAAATCTGCTGGTAGGCAGTTATATCATCAGAGAATCGGAAAGCGACCTCACCGCCGGATATGTCCTTTCTCCGGAACAAAGTATCATCATCGCTGCTGACGAAACGGGCAGATTGGCAGTATATAACTGGTTGGTCCGCGGCGATATAGCGGTTTTTAAGATCGATAAGAATACCGGAGAAGTGCTTGCCGGCGCGGTGTTCGGGTTGTTCCAGGACGGAATATTGATCGTGGAACAGACCACGGATACGGACGGTATTGCAAAATTTATGGATATTATCTACGGAACCTACGAGATCCGGGAGTTGTTCGCCCCCGCCGGGTATCTGCCGGTGGATGAGGCTTTCAAAGTGGAAATCCGTGAAAAAGGCAAAACAATTACCTTGGAAATCGCCAACGAAAAGATCCCCGAGCCGCCTGCTTCGCCGCAGACCGGCGACGATAACGATACGCTGTGGCCATTGATCCTTATGGGGATTTCGGTCGCCGTTATGATCGGGCTGGGTATTATCGCGGCAAAATGTAAAAACAGACGGGAGGACAAATAGATGACCGGATTCATCATCGGATTGGCCGCCGTATTAGCCGGCGGGGTGATTGCGCTCTTCATCCTGCGCCGGAAGAACGGGAATGATTGATACGAAAACGTGTGGGAGTGCGGGGCTGCTGTGGTGGCCCCGCATTTTCATACCCTCAATACTATCATTAAATTTGGAGGCTGTAAATATATGAAAAGCAAAAAAATATACAAATTTTTGGCGACTGCGTTGTTGCTGCTGATATGTTTTTCGGCGATCAGCGCGGCGGTGTTCGCGGCGGGCGACGTCGCCACCGCCGTGGAGAACACCTGGACCGCAGCGAAAGCACAGATCAAAAAAGTTGTGGACAACGTCGTGTTTCCCGTATTGAGCCTGATTCTCGCCGTATTGTTCTTCGTAAAGGTCGGCGGCGCGTACTTTGATTACCGGAAGCACGGACAATTTGAATTCACCGCGCCGGCAATCCTGTTTGTGTGCCTGTTATTCGTATTGACGGCACCCCTGTATATTTGGGACATCATATGAAAATGACATTTTCGGAAGGGGGCGAGGTAAATGTTTGAGTGGCTCGGTATTATTCTCAGCGGCGTTTTAGATTTTCTGCTGGATCCGTTAGGATGGGTCGGGAATCAGGTGACCAGCGTGGTGAACAATTTGATCTGGGATACCATGCTGCAATGGTTTTACACCGCCATCTATGACGCCATCGGCGAATTTTTTACAAGCATGGGAAACCTCGGCGTGGAGATGTACGATCTGGAATGGATCAAAGCCTGCGTCTACTTTTTCCAACTGTTCGGCTGGGCGTTGTTCGCCGTGGGGATGGCGGTCGCCGTCTTTGATGTGGCGATAGAATCCCATACCGGGCGGATCAACCTCAAGACGGCGGCGCTGAATGTCATCAAGGGATTCATGGCGGCGGGGTTGGTGACGGTGGTGCCGCTGGAGCTGCATAAATTCTGTATCACGCTGCAAAACACCTTCGCGGGCGATCTCACACGGGTGTTCACGGGCCAGCAGAATCTCGGGATGTCTGCGGCAAGTATGTCGGTGTTGGAGAGCAGCTTTGCCGCCAGCAGAAATACAAATATCAGCGTATTCAACATTTTGGCGATGATTGCGATGGCGTATTGCGTCATAAAAATATTTTTCGCCAATATTAAACGGGGCGGCATTTTGCTGATCCAGATGGCGGTGGGGACGCTGTATCTGTTCAGTGTTCCCCGCGGGTACACAGACGGCTTCAACCAATGGTGCAAACAGGTGGCGGCGCTGTGCCTGACGGCATTTATGCAGACCATCCTGCTGTTTCTGGGGCTGATGACCTTCTCACAACATATGCTGCTGGGGCTGGGGATCATGCTGTCGGCCAGCGAGGTGCCGCGGATCGCGCAGCAGTTTGGGTTGGATACTACGACACGGTTCAATGTGATGAATGTGGTCCATGCCACTTCCACCGCGGTCAACCTGACGCGCTCGGTGGCGCGGGCGGCGACGCGATGAAAAGAAATTGCTTTCATTTCAAAAACATGGTATACTAATACTAATCTCCATAAGATTCGTTGTGATAAAATCGGCATAAAATCGCATAAACCCAACGATTTTATGCCGATTTTATCTACTCATCTAATGCAGATTAGTATAAAAACAATAAAAGGCGGTGGTATTACG
>WRDE01000359.1 GCA_009783605.1 Oscillospiraceae bacterium | reverse complement strand
GGGTGTGCGGGCAGAACACCACGCCCTGTTCCATCAGCTGTCGTATCAGCCCGTAACAAAATTCCAGCGGGTGGACATGGGCCTGATTCGACAATTGAATCGCGGCGGCAGTCTCAAAAGGCAGCGGCAGGTCGTCAACGGCGCAGACGTCCAACCCGGCCTCCGCCGCCGCTTCCAGTTCTTTTTCAAATTCCTTTCGCCGTTTGTCGTCGCGGGTATAGATGACGGCGGGACAGCGGGTAAATGCGGCACCATAGGTGCCGCCGGATTCCGAAATCGCCGCTGCAAGGGCGGCCCACTGCTCCACCGCCTGATTGTTCCCGGCGGCGTAAGCCGCCGTTTTTTCAGCGCCGAAATTGTCCCGCAGCCGCTTATAGCACAACCCGTGCTGGGCAGTGACCTTGGCGGTGGTATGGGCGGTAACGCCGCCGCAGAGCGGCCCGGCGTCGATGACGGCGATATTTTTCACGCCGTAATCGGTCAGCTTTTTCGCGGTCAGCAGCCCGGCGATACCGCTGCCGATGATCAGCACCTCAGCGTCGATGCCGGTCCGCAGCGGTTCGGCCTCCGGCGGTACGAGCGTTTGCCAGAGTGAGCGGTGAAATTCCATTACAGCACATCCTCTTTTTTGAGGTATTATGCCCCTTTTTATCGGAATTCATCTCCCGATAATAAACATCTTACAAAATTGTCATAAACCATTCATATAATCGACAAACAGACCGGGTATACTATGTTTGTGCTCAGGCGCTATAGCGGAGCCGCACCGCTGTCTGAGTATTCAGTTCCTCCCCTCCCGGGAGGGACAACCCTCCTCAAAACACCCCTCTAACAGCAAAGCCCCTGCCGAAAGGCGGGGGCTTTGTTGTTGTGTATTTATCCTATTCATCATCCGCCGGGAATTTGTCAATCTTGCCGACCAATTTCTGCAGGATCAGCCGGGCGTCGCTGATGGTGACGCCGTCCTGGCCGTCCACATCCGCCGCGGTCAGCTGTTCCGGGGAAAGGTGAATTTTACCCACCAAATGCTGCAACACCAACCGGGCGTCGGTGACGCTGAGGGTTTCGCCGCCGGAGACGTAGCCGAGGGGGATGGGAATCGGGATGGGAATGATGATTTCTGGCATTCTTATCGGTACTTCTAAAAATCCAATATAAACAATGTCTTTATCTACTGTGTATATAAAATACACAGTAGATTTTCCGGAAGCACCGAAATCGTACCGGATTTGCACATCATTCGTTATATTAAGGGGCTTTTCTACATTGGGATTCGCAGTAAAGGACACCTTCATCTGCGTGTTTAAAATATCTCCCACATAATATTCGGTTTTCTCCCCGAGGTGCTCTACAATGAATGTTGGCCTTTTTTCGTATGCTTTATGCGACGGCGGGTTATTATCGTTTTTATTAATTGTCCATGGGGAACCTTCTTGATCAAATCTTAATGTTTCTTCCACTGTATCATGTCTAAAATTATCTACCGCTACCGCCCCGTTGATCGAAGTAATATTTCCGATGGGTTTATTTCCGCTTGCGTTTTTATAAAAACAATTTTCCATTTCACCCTGGCTTTTTCCAATTATTTTTCCGCGATAATTGTCAGGGAGAAAGAAATTTGGCGGGATCGTATTGCTGCCCACACTAAGGGTTTCGTTCCCGTCTGCATAACAATACGAAATGGATCCCTTTGCAAGTACTTGTCCCGAGATACCGCCGGCATATAAATGAACAGTAGTTGAACTAAACGCTGCCCCGTCCCCGCGCGCATATGCATGGGTACCGTTCGCGTAACAATTAATAATACTCCCCGATGTTACACCGGCAATCCCGCCGGACGCCGCCCATATTTCACTTGCTTGCCCAACGACGCGTGCGCTGATATGTCCGGCGCTTTCTGGTGTTGTATTTACAAATCCGCACTCTTTAATCTCACCGCTGTTTTCACCCGCAATCCCTCCGGAATATACACGCGCACGTGCCCGGCGGTGAATCCATTGTATAACTTTGGAATTTTCCACATGACAGTTTTCAATAGTTCCTTTATTATGACCTGCAATAATCCCTGCCCGATATTCTATATTCCGAGTCAATTGGTTGCTGTTATTATAGTTAATTTCCGCGCTTTCTACAGTTAAATTTTTAACAACACCATTTTCGCCGATAACAGGAAATAGCCCTATTTCCATTTCAGCTGTATGATTTCTAAAATCGGCTTCTTTAGCAATATCTTTATAATTTGAAATGGTATAGCCATTGCCGTCAAATACGCCGTTGAATTCTTTTCCTTTTAACCCTTGAGAAGTTATTTCACCAATATCAAGATCGTTTTTTAATACATAAGTAGTGCCTTCCGTCGCCGGAAAACCAACCGTTCCAATGTTGAGAAATTCTTCCGGAGTGCTAATGTACCTAACATCAACATCGTATGCGCTTACCGGGCTGGCGTCATCTACGGTTGATTCAACAATATTATTTGTAGACGGTGCCGATTTATAGACAAAACTGTTACAAAAATCCAAATCTAATTTTTAGAACCTGTATTCAGTAACGCCTAAGCAGTGTGTGTAAATGTGAAATCATAAAGATATTCTCCTCATGTTCTGTTTTGATTTCCACATCTTTATACAATCT
>WRDE01000358.1 GCA_009783605.1 Oscillospiraceae bacterium | reverse complement strand
GTTTTTTGGTCAGCGTCTCGCACAATACCTTCAATCTCTCCAAAAAGGTCCAGTAATCCTCGTTTTTGCCGGTGATATATTGATTCTTCGCCATCCCGTTGGCCAGTATCGCCAGCATGTCGTTGGTGGAGGTGTCGCCGTCGATCGAGAGCATGTTGAAGCTGTCCGCCGCCGCAACCATCAGCGCCTCGCGCAGCAGCTGGGGCGCAATCGACACGTCGGTGGTGATAAAGGCCAGCATCGTTGCCATTTTTAATGGGGCCATGTCCGGCGCAATCATACCGCTGCCCTTGGCGATGCCGCCCACATGACACATCCGCCCGCCGATCGGGAACCGCAGCGCCGCTTCTTTTTTCACCGTATCGGTGGTCATGATCGCCTCCGCCGCGTCGGCACCGCCCTCCGCCGACAGCGCCGCGGCCAACACCGGCATCGCGGCGGCGACCGGTTCGATCGGGATCGAGGGGCCGATCACACCGGTGGAGGCGACAATCACGTCATCGGCGGCGATGCCGAGCGCTTCCGCCGCCAGCTCACACATCCGGTTGGCGGTTTCGATACCGTCGGCGGCACAGGTGTTGGCGATGCCGCTGTTGCAGAAAATCGCCCGGGCAATCCCATTCTCCAGATGCGCGCCAGTGACCACATTCGGCGCGCCCAGCACCAAATTTTGGGTATGCAGTGCCGCGGCCGACGCCGGCACCTCCGACAGAATCAACGCCAGATCCTTCTTATTCCTATTTTTTCTAATGCCGCAATGAACCCCCGCGGCGGTGAACCCGATCGGGGCGGCCACGCCGCCGGGAACGTATTGTAAGAACATAGATTTGTACCCCTTTTTTTTAGTGGCGAGTGGCGAGTGGTTAGTGACGAGTGCTGAGTTTTCTTCATTGTCAGCAAGCCGCTTCTCGCCACTCATCAAAACGGCATCGGAATCATATCCAACCCCGCGCTCTCCTCCAGTCCGAACAGGATATTCATGTTCTGGACCGCCTGGCCGGCTGCGCCTTTTATCATGTTGTCGATTACTGACGTTATGATCAGTGTGCCGGTGCGCTGGTCGGTATATAGCTGGATATCGCAGTAATTGGAGCCGGCGACGGCGCGGACCGCGGCTTCGGAGCCGGGGGGCAGCAGCCGGATAAACCGCTCGTTCTGATATTGCGCCGCGTAGACGCCGCGGAGCTGTTCCTGCGTCACGCCGGGGCGCAGCCGGGCGTATATTGTCGAGAGGATGCCGCGGTTGACCGGCATCAGATGCGGCACGAAGGTGATCCGGACGGGTGATCCGGCCGCCCCCGACAGCGTCTGCTCAATCTCCGGCGTATGCCGGTGGGCGGCGACTTTATAGGCCGCGAAATTTTCGTTGCAATCCGGAAAATGGGTGTTTTGGGACGGCTTCCGCCCGGCTCCGCTGACGCCGGATTTGCTGTCGCAGATAATACCGGCGGTCTCAACCAATCCGCTCATCAGCGCCGGCGCCAACCCCAGCGCAATGCTGGTGGGGTAACAGCCGGGATTGCCGACGATATCGGTTTTCGCGATCTGCTGCCGGAACAGCTCCGGCAGCCCGTAGACCGCCCGCTCATGCAGTGCGGGATACCGCGCCTCGCAGCCATACCAGCGCTCATATTCCGCCGGATCCTCTAACCGGAAATCCGCTCCGATGTCGATGAATTTTTTCCCCTGTTCGACGCAGAGCGCCGCGCTCTCCTGAGACAGCCCGTGGGGCAGCGCGGCAAAAACCACCTCGCTCTTGGCGATCACCCCGCCGGCGTCCTCGCAAACTATCGGACAAAGCCCCCGGAACCCAGGATAGACCTCCCCCATCGTCTGCCCCGCGAAACTGACCGACCCCAGCGCCGCCAATTCCACAGCAGGGTGCCGCAGCAAAATCCGCACCAGTTCCGCCCCGGCGTACCCGGTAGCGCCCAAGATCCCGGCTGATATCTTCTTTTTCATCATAAGTACCCCCTTTTTGGGAATTGCAAATTGACCCCCCGCCGCTTCACGCATTGCTCTAACGCGATCGTTTCATAAATATCCTGCTCAAACAGCGGACAGGCAGTTTTATACCGCTCTATCGGCAATGTTTCTAACGTCAGGTTGTGCTCGATACAATACTTCACCAATCCGCCGGTCAGTTTATACGCGTCCCGGAAGGGGATGCCGCGTTTGGTCAGATAATCGGCGCAGTCGGTGGCGTTGAGGAACCCGGACGCCGCCGCCGCGCGCATATTTTCCCGCAGCGGCCGCATGGTCTCCACCATCGGCGTGAAGGCGGCCAGACAACCGGCTGCGGTGTCGAAGGCGTCGAAGATGGCGGCTTTGTCCTCCTGCATATCCTTGTTATAGGCCAGCGGCAGCCCCTTCAGCAGGGTCAGCAGCGCCGTCAGGTCACCGAACACCCGGCCAGATTTGCCCCGGACCAATTCGGCGATATCGGGATTTTTTTTCTGGGGCATGATGGAGGAACCGGTGGTGAAGGCGTCATCCAACGCAATGAACCGGAATTCCCAGCTGCACCAGAGGATGATCTCCTCGCAAAAGCGGGAGAGGTGGACCATGACCAACGACAGCGCCGCCGCCAGCTCGGCGCAGAAATCCCGGTCCGAGACGGCGTCGATGGCGTTGCGGGTGAC
>WRDE01000357.1 GCA_009783605.1 Oscillospiraceae bacterium | reverse complement strand
CTCGCCGGCGTCCATCTCCGCCTACGGGACGCATTTCGGCGATACCATCACGCTGGATTCCTATTGGTCATGGCAGTATTTCACCGGCCACAGCGCCCACGATACGCCGGGCTCGGGCGCGCCCCGGTTCCGTTTTGACGAGATGCATTTCCGGCTGGCCGCCCCTTTGAAAGCCAATGACGTGATAAAGTTTGAAAAGATAGAAGGCGGCGACGAGATGGGGCTGGATTTTATCGAGATCGAAACCGTTCCGGCGCCTATCCCGAAACCGACCGCCGGCTATGTATTCGATTTATCCGACCCGAAATATGGCGGGGTAACATCCAATGTGGGCGACAACGGGGCGGATAACATAGCGAAACTCAACACATTGATGGAGGACGCCCGCAACAGGGCAAAAACAAATCCCAATGAGGTCACGGTCTGGATCCCCGAGGGCAAGTGGAATCTTGGCAGAGGATGGGCGCTGGGCGCGCAGAATATGAAGATCATGGGCGCGGGCATGTGGTATACCAATCTGCACTTCACCTCGTCTCTGGATTGGAACGGCGGTATTTCAGGCGAGATCAACAAGAATAACCGTTGTGACAACTTTTGGGATCCCAAGCCCCAGAACGGTCAGAATCTGCATTCGACCAATCTGGATTTCGGGCATATGTATCTCAGTTCAATGCTCCGCTCCCGCTACGGGGAGGAGGCCGTATACAAATGCTTTATGGACAGCTTCGGCAGCAATTCCCGCATCCACAATATCTGGGAGGAGCATTTCGAGTGCGGCTTCTGGATCGCCGACTATAACGGCAATATCGTGCAGACGGACTATTTAACCATTGAGGATTCGCGGCTGCGCAACAATCTGGCCGACGCGGTCAACTTCTGCCGCGGGACGCAGTACTCCACCGTTAAAAATTGCAGCGTCAGGGGCAACGGCGACGACGCGCTGGCCATGTGGAACGACAGCTCACAGCGCGATCAGGTGGGCAACGCCTTTTTGAACAATACTATCGAGAACAACTGGCGGGCGGCCGCGATCGGCATCTTCGGCGGCGATGCCCACCGGATCGAGAACAACTATATCAAAGACTGCTTTAAGAGCGCGGCTATCCGGGTCAACACCACCTTCCCGGGGTTTAAATTCAACAACACCAACAACATATCCTTCAAAAACAACACCATCATCAGCTCCGGAACCAGCCATAACTGCTACGATTACGTGCAGGGCGCCATCGACTTCGAGGGCGGCGGGGTCAAAAACATCACCTTTGAAAACACCGACATCTACAATTCCCAGCGGTACGCGGTGCGGTTCTTCCGGCAGCACAGCAACATCACGTTTACCAACACCACAGTGGATACCATCTGGGCCGACGGCGACATGCACAAGGGCACCGGGGAACAGCCCTGCAACGTGAACGAGCTGTCCCCCGGGTGCAAGGTGGTGTTCTCCCATGAAAACCAGACCAATATTGTATTCAACGGGCTGGCGGTTAAAAACGTACAGGGCAATCCCCGGCTGGCGGCGCTGAAGGATGAATACAAAACCATCAATAATGTGCCGTCCGCCTCGGATGATTTTTTGCGGAATACTTCAAACGGCTTCACGCTGAACAACGTAACCTGGCCGTCCGGCACCGCGGTGCCGGAGACAACCGCTCTTTCGCTTGGTCCGGTCAACTTTGGCATCATGGATATGGGCTACGCGGCCCCGCCGGCCCAGCGGACCGTTTCGATCAGGAACACCGGCAGCGGCGCGGCGGCGATCGCGCAGGTATCGGTGTCCAACACCGGCGCCTTTGCCGTTACGGCTTTGGACGCCACCGCCATAGCGTCCTGCGCGGTGAACACTTCGCTGAAAATACAGCCCAAACCCGGATTGCCGGCCGGGAAACACACGGCAACCATCACGGTTCTCTATAACAACGGCAGGGTTTCGACCGCCGAGGTGAAGTTTATCGTGGAAGGCGTAAATCCGCCGTCGGCGCCCACGATCACCACCTCTTCCCTGGCCGACGGCGTGAAAGGCGCGGCCTATTCCGCCTCGCTGGCGGCCACCGCCAGCGGCGGCGGGCAGATCACCTGGAGTATCAGCGGCGCCAACACGCTGACGGCCTACGGGCTGGCCCTGAATCCAAACGGCGCCATTTCCGGTACGCCCACCGCGGCGGGGCTTGTTACCTTTAGTGTGGTTGCCACCAACGACATAGGCGCCAGCGCGCCGAAACAGCTGACCATCAACATCATCGACCCGGCCCTCCAGCCGCCGGTCGTTTTGAGCGTAACGCCGGCCGGCGCCGGCGCGCCGGTCAACGGCCAGATTGCCATCACCTTCAGCAAACCGATGGATCCCGCGGCCGGAACGGTACGGCTGAACGCCCTCCCCGCGCTGACCGGCGGCGTGTGGTCGGGTAATACGGTGTTTACCATACCCTACAGCGGCCTGGCCAACAGCACCGTCTATACGGTGAACATCTCCGGCTTCAAGGATACCGCCGGCCAGGCTATGACCCCCAACAGCACCCACGGCTTTACCACCGCGGAGACCAACCCGAACAACCGGACGGCGCCCGGCACCATTTTCGCTTCGACATATGACGAGACAAACGGCGCCAGATTGGATATTCAGAATTGCAGCGACCTGCCCGGCAACGG
>WRDE01000356.1 GCA_009783605.1 Oscillospiraceae bacterium | reverse complement strand
GTGCGGCTGCCGGCCCATCCGGCGGCGCGGTCCATCATCACGTTGGCCGGATGTCCGCTGGCGGCCCCCTCCGCTAACCGCTCCGGCAGCCCCTCCCCCACCTGCGCCGCCCATGTGCTGGCCGACCTCGACGGGCGGATCGCCGCCGTTGTCGACGGCGGGCCGTGCGTTGTCGGGGTGGAATCCACCGTTCTGGATTTTTCATCTGACCCGCCGCGGCTGCTGCGCCCCGGCGGCATACCGGCGGAGCTGCTGCGGGAACTCTGCCCGGAATTGGCGATCGATCCGGCGGTATGGGCGCCGCCGGCGGCGGACCAGCCGGCGCGCTCCCCCGGCACCAAATATATCCATTACGCGCCGCGGGCAACGGTTATAATGGTTAAAGGCGACGCGGCGGCCTATACCGCTTATGTCAACGCCCATGCCGCTCCCGGCACCGCCGCGCTCTGTTTTGCCGGCGAGGAATCCGGGCTGGCCGTTCCGTATATCACTTACGGCTGCCGAAACAACCCGGAGGAGCAGGCACGGCTGCTGTTTTCGGCGCTGCGCAGCGCCGATGAGATCGGCGCGAAAGAGCTGCTGGCCGCCTGTCCCGAGCCTGCCGGCATGGGGCTGGCGGTGTATAACCGGCTGCTGCGGGCGGCGGGGTTTCGCGTTGTAAATGCGGAATGCGGAATGCGGAATGCGGAATTGCCGCATTAACTATTTGGTGGGTATATGGATTTTATGGGATACCATACATTCATTACATCCAACATCGAATTTGATGAACCGGCACTATACTACGCAAAAAAGCTATAACCCCGCAACCAATCACTAATCACTGTCCACTAATCACTCGGAGGTGTCCCCCATGCTCATCATCGGCCTGACCGGGCCAACCGGTTCCGGCAAAAGCCGGTTCGCCGCCCATATTGCCGCCGCCGGTATTCCGGTTATCGACACCGATCTGCTGGCGCGGGAGGTAGTCGAACCGGGAACGCCGTGTCTAACTGAGCTTACCGAGACTTTTTCCTCCGATATTTTATTCCCCGACGGGTCTCTCGACCGCCGGAAGCTGGCGGAAATCGCTTTCGCCACTGTCGAGGGAGCCGCCCGTCTCAGCGCCATCACCCACCCGCGTATTATCGCGCGGACCGAGGAAATACTAAACCAACTGGCCGGGCGCGGCGAGCGGCTGGCCGTAGTGGAAGCGCCGCTGCTGTTCGAGAGCGGGCTGGATCATATCTGCAGCAGCACCATCGCCGTCACCGCCTCAAAAGAGCAGCGCCTGCAACGCATTCAGCTCCGCGATAATCTCACCGCCGAACAGGCCGCCGCCCGGATCTCGGTCCAGTCCCCGTCGGAATACTATGCCGCCCACGCTGATGTCACATTAGACGGCGGCTGCGACGGCGAAGTGTTTGACCGGCTCTGTCTGGCGCTGATCGAGCGGATAAAGGGATGGGTGGATGAGTAAAAAATTCATCATCCCGCTCTTGTGTCTGCTTTTTCTCGGCGGCGGCGTATTTGCCCGCTGGGGCTACCGGCAGTATCTGTATACCGTCTATCCCGACGCTTATAACGAACCGGTCCGCCATTGGGCCGCTGTGTATGAGCTGCCGCCGGATCTGATCTTCGCCGTTATCCATACCGAAAGCGGCTTCGATCCCGCCGCCGTTTCCCGGGCCGGCGCGGCGGGGTTGATGCAGCTGATGCCCGACACCTTCGACTGGGCGCAATACCGTATGTCCGGCGGTCAATCGCTGGAACAGGAACAGCTTTTCGACCCCGAAATCAACATCCGTTACGGCGTGTTTACCCTGACGCTGCTGCTGGAGCTGTTTCCGGAAGAGGATACCGCCCTCGCCGCCTATAATGCCGGTCAGGGCAAGGTCCGCGGCTGGTTGGACGATCCGGAATGTTCAGACGACGGGGTGACGCTGAAGTATATCAAGTATCCCGAGACGCGGAACTACGTAAAGCGGGTGCGGGAAGCCCAGGCGATGTATCGGGCGCTTTATCCGTAAATTCACAATTGAAAGGAATACTGCAGCATGTCTGAGAAAGAAAAAGAAAAATCACGGGTGGATCGGTTGAAGGATTCACTTTTTTATGCCCCGCAGGAGATCATCAAGAAGGTATCGGCTGACCATGTGGCCGCCGCCGACGGGTATTGCGCGGGGTATATGGCGTTTCTCGACGCCGCCAAAACCGAGCGGGAGGCGGTGGCCGAGGCGGTGCGGCAGGCCCAGGCCAACGGATTCCGGCCGTTTGACCGCTCCCAAAAGCCCCGGCCCGGCGATAAGATCTATTACAACAACCGGGGCAAGGCGCTGCTGCTGGCGGTGATCGGCAGCCGGCCGGTCGCCGACGGGGTCACCATCGCCGCGGCGCATATCGACTCGCCGCGGTTGGATCTCAAGCCCAATCCGCTGTATGAGGACCACAATCTGGCCTATTTTGACACCCATTACTACGGCGGCATCAAGAAATACCAGTGGACCGCCACCCCGCTGGCGCTGCACGGCGTGGTGGTCCGGGCGGACGGCAGTGCGGTCGAGATCACTATCGGCGAGGATCCCGGCGATCCGGTTTTCTGCGTCACCGACCTGCTGCCCCATCTCGCCGCCGAACAGATGAAAAAGCCGATGGGTGAGAGTATCCGGGGGGAGG
>WRDE01000355.1 GCA_009783605.1 Oscillospiraceae bacterium | reverse complement strand
CCCATTGTCCTGCGCAGATACGGGATTTTCTTTTTGGATATTTCGGTCAGATTATAATCGCCGATCTTGATTTTACCGGCGGAGGGGAGCTCTTCGCCCATAATCAATTTGAGAAAGGTGCTTTTCCCGGCGCCGGAAGCCCCGACGATAAACACGAATTCGCCTTTTTCGATACGGATATTGATGTCTTTCAGCGCAATAACCCCGTTAGCGTAGGTCTTGTGTACGCCCTTGAATTCAATCAATTGTCTTCCCTCCCAAAAAGGAAATAAATACCATCTTATACGTACAGAGGCGGCCCAGATAGCCGCCTCTGATATATTTATATATAAGGGCGGCCAGCAATCCGGTCAATATTTTACCGGATTGGCACTCAGATATTTCTTGACCATCAAGGCTACTTTGAATACGATGGCGTCGTCGAATTCCCGCAGATCCAGCCCGGTCAGCCGCTTGATCTTCTCCAACCGGTAGACCAATGTGTTGCGGTGGACGAACAGCTTGCGGGAGGTTTCGGAGACATTGAGATTGTTTTCAAAGAACCGCTGGATGGTGAACAGCGTCTCCTGGTCCAGCGAACTGATCGACCCGCGGTTGAACACCTCCCGCAGGAACATCTCGCAGAGGGTGGTCGGCAATTGATAGATCAGCCGCGCGATGCCGAGGCTGTCATAGCAGATGATGTTCTTTTCGGTATCGAATACTTTCCCGACCTCCAACGAAACCTGCGCTTCCTTAAAGGATTTGGCCAGCTCCTTGATCCCCTCGACGGCGGTGCCGATGCCAACATAGGCGCGGGTATAAAACTCGCCGCCCAGCGTGTCGACGATGGAACGGGCCAGCTTTTCCAAATGCTTGCTGTCGATCCCGCTCTTGACTTCTTTCACCAGCGCGATATCGGTCTCATTGATATTGATGACAAAATCCTTTGTCTTATCCGGAAAGAGATTCTGGATGACATCGAAGGTGGAGATATCGGTCCGGGATGAGATCCGGATCAGCAGCACCGCCCGCAGCACATCATTGTTGAACCGCAGCTCCCGGGATTTCAAATAGATATCCCCCGGCAGGATATTGTCGAGGATGACATTTTTAATGAAGTTGCCCCGGTCATATTTTTCATCGTAATACTGCTTGATCGAGGACAGCGATACCGCCAGCAGCGCCGCGAACTTGTCCGCCTGCTCGTCGGTACCCTCCACAAAGAGGATATGCTCGCTGCGGGGGCGGGAGCCGAACGTCCGGTAGGTATAGCCGTTGCGGGTGTAAGGATCGGGATTGGAAAAGGAATCAATCGTGACCGCTTCGGCGGTCTCCCCGATCCAGCTCAACTCGCTGCAGGCCACCACCGTCATCGACTCGTCAATGACGCCGATGGTGCGGTAAATGGCTTCCCGCATCTGATGGACAACACTTTGAAACAATCTGCTGGACATACTGACACATCTCCTCTATTTCTAAAACTATAAAAGTATACCGCAATTTTATGTAGAATTCAAGTAGCTATTTTTAAATAATTTCAAAATTAAACTCACAGCGTTCTTTTCCGTTTGAACTGACCGGCGAAGAGACAATCTCTTTCAGCCGCAGCCTGACGCCAAGCGCATATTGATGAGTATTCCGCGCATGACCGGCACAGCAGCCGCAAAAGGTATCCGATACGTTGACCGGGCCGCCGCGGTCTTTATACAAGCATTTAATCAAACGGCAAACGCACCGCTTGTTTACCGGATCCCATCCGTCCCAATAAATCGACAGCGTACCGTCGGGATTCAACCGGCAGGGCGCTTTATGCCCTGTCTCCAATTCATCAAATAGCGCAAGCCTCTCCGCAACGGTCTTATCCGCGTACTTCTCCCCGAACGCGCGGAACGGCGCGATTGTTTTTTCATCCTTACAACAGCCCTGCTCCTCCATAATGGCCAAGCACTGCTCCCGGGTCAGCAGCCTGTCCATTTGTCCGATAAGATAAAGAACCTCTTCCGGTAGGTTCCTCTGCGCTTTCGGGAAATCAATCCGGGCGAAAAGCTCCGCCGGGAGCTGCTTTTTCATGGTTTTTTTGATTTCACTTACTTTTGGCACGATGTATCTCCCCTAATTTTTAATTCTTCATTCCATTACATCCTCTCCCGCACACCGCTCTCCAAAATCGTAAACGTCCCGGCGTCGCAGTCGATTTCGGCGCGGACGCCGTAGGGCAATACACAGGTGGGGGCGGTATGGCCGAAGGGGAGGTTATACAGTATCGGCAGGTTGGTCAGCCCGAACTCCCCGGCCACCACCTGCAGCAGCGCCTCCCGGTAAGCCTCGTAATGGGCGTTGCCGTGGGGCTTGCCCACCACGATGCCGCTCAGCCGCTGCAGCACACCGGTGGCACCGTAGTTGCGCAGCCAATAGCAGAACATCTGCGGATCCGGCTGATCCTCCGACGTCTCTATAAACAAAATCGCCTTTTCCCAATGGGTCAGCAGCGGAAAGATACCGGTGCTTTTGCACATCTCCAACACTTCTGCGCAGCCGCCGACCAGCTGGCCGGTCACCCGGCGCCGGCCCTCCCGGTCGGGGGCGCAGCCCTGCACCAAGTCAAATCCGGTATTCGGCAGAAACTCCCGCGGGGCGGCTTTGGCGGCGGCCTCGTCCGCCCACTGGGGGTAAT
>WRDE01000354.1 GCA_009783605.1 Oscillospiraceae bacterium | reverse complement strand
TAACCGTTGACCGTCAGCGCGTCGCCGCCGAAAGCGGCAATCTGCCGGCCGCCGACGGCGGTCTGTCCCAAATGAGCGGCGGCATAGGCCTCCATCGTGGAGCCGATATCGCCGCGTTTGGCGTCGGTGATGACAAACATCCCCCGTTCCCGGGCATATTCGACGGTATCGGCCAGCGCCCGCACCCCCGGCCAGCCATACAGCTCATAAAAAGCCGCCTGGGGCTTGACCGCCGGCACGATATCGCACAGCGCGTCGATCAATCCGCAGTTGAAGGCGAACAGCGCCGCCGCCGCCCCCTCCAACGTCTCGCCATGTGCGGCGAAGGCTTTTTCCCGGATAAAATCGGGGATATACGCCAATTTCGGGTCCAACCCGGCGACAGTGGGGTTGTCGGTTTCGCGGATAGCGATAATTAAGCGGTCTAATGACATGTGGGGTGCCCTCCTAATTTACTACAAATCGGATAAGATTCTACTGGGCACCCCGCGCGAATCTGCGGATTCGCTCCCCAATAGATTCTTATCGGTTTATTGGTGGGTGCATATCGGATAAAAAGTGGGGTGAGGTGCTGAAATCATGCAGTCACTCAATTCCACTGCATGGACGCGTTAAATTTCATCATGATAAAAACGCTGGCGATAATGACGAGCAATAGCTGCAATACTTTGTAATACCATTTTATGGGCAGTTTTTTTATGTTATAAAGAAACAGAATAACCGCGGTGAGAGCCACAGCATCCCAAAACAGCGCGGTGAAATTGTTGGCATTGAAGTGCTTGACGATATTTCCCTGTTCGTCTATCCGCGGGCATCCGCATCCCAGCCAGTTTACGATGACATTTTGGTTGAGGATCGTATAAGGGATACACAGAACCGGGAAGAGCAGCAGCGGCCAGTAGGGTTTGATGATTTTCTTAATGTCCATATCCTATCCTCCCGTATTCCGCGAATTTATTACAGCGTGAAATCAATCCGGCTTCTTCTGATCTGATACACCACCCGGCCGCCTACCAATGTCATCTTGACCGAGCCGTTCAGCCGCAGCCCTTTTAGTGCGGTGCTGCGGCCCCGGGAACGCAGTTTTGAGGGGTGGACCACCCAGCTCTCTTTCGGGTCGAACAGGATAATATCCGCCGGCGCGCCGATGGTCAGGGTACCGGCAGGGATGCCGAGCAGCCGGGCCGGTTCGGTGGACATCAGCTCTAACAGCCGCCGCAGCGGCAGTTTGCCGGGGACCACCAGCGCGGTCATGCAGGCGGCCAGCGCGGTTTCGAGTCCGGTCACGCCGGGCGGCGCCGTGAGAAAATCTGCCTTTTCTTCAGCCGCGTGGGGGGCGTGGTCGGTGGCGATAACGGTCAGTGTACCATCCTGCAGGCCGGTGATCAGCGCTTCGGCATCCGCCGCCTCCCGCAACGGCGGATTCATCCGGTAATCGGCGTCCCGCTGCTCTAACAGCTCATGGGTCGCCAGCAGATAATGCGGCGCTGTTTCGGCGGTCACCGGCACCCCCCGCCGCCGGGCGTCCCGGATCAGCGCCACCGCGCCGGCGGTGCTGACATGGCAGATATGCACCGGACAGCCGGTGGCCGCCGCCAGCGCGATCTCCCGGGCCACCGCAACCTCCTCCGCCGCTCTGGCGATGCCGGGGACCTCCAATGCCTGGGATACGGTCCCCTCGTGCATAATGCCGCCCCGGACTAAGGATAACTCTTCGCAGTGGGACAACAGCGGCAGCCCGACCTCTTTTGCCCGGCGCATCGCCTGTTCCATCAGATCCGCCGAAGGGACCGGCCGCCCGTCGTCGCTGAGAGCTGCCGCGCCGGCCGCTTTTAAGGCCTCAAAATCGGTCAGCCGTTCACCGTTCTGTCCGATCGTAACCGCCGCCGCCGGGTAGACCCGTACATTGGCCGCCGTCGCCTTGCTGCGGATAGCCTGGAGCACCTCGGGCGAATCGGCGGGGGGCACGGTGTTCGGCATACAGCAGAGGCTGGTAATCCCGCCGGCCGCCGCCGCGGCCGTGCCGGAAAACATATCCTCTTTCTGGGGTTGCCCGCCGTCGCCGATACCGCTGTCCCGCAGATGGACATGGATATCCACCAACCCCGGCGCGCAGATCAGCCCGTCGGCGTTGATGACCGCGCCGCCATCGTTATCCGCGCCGGAGCCGTCGCCGACCGGCAGATTCCGGCCAATTTCGGCAATCACCCCGTCGACAATCCGCAGATCCCCCAATTCCTCCCGCCCGGAATCGCCGGGACGGGACGGATCCATAATCCGCGCGTTTTTAATCAGCCAGCTGTCCATACCGCTCACCTCGATAACTGTTGTTTTGAATATATTACCATATTATAGCGAGCGGTTCAAGAAAAATAAGAAAAACGCATAAAAAAACGCCAAAATTTCAAAAAAATGAAAATCACGGCTTGACGCGGGAGAAAATATGTGGTATAAAAGATGAAGCGCATAAAAAATGATATATCCGCTGCTGTAGCTCAGTAGGTAGAGCGCGTCCTTGGTAAGGCGTACAGAGCCTTTTGAGACTACAACCGAATAACCGCCGAAAATGGCACCTGCTCTTATAGCTCAGTCGGCAGAGCGCGTCCTTGGTAAGGACGAGGTCACCAGTTCGAATCTGGTTAAGAGCTCCACTGAAACCCGCTTGGTTAGC
>WRDE01000353.1 GCA_009783605.1 Oscillospiraceae bacterium | reverse complement strand
CTTTATTTATGGTGTCGAATTCAAGGCCTTTGGATACCGGAAGCACTTTGAAAATGGTCTTGACAGGTAAAACACCGACGCCCACTTCAAGCTTGATGCCGGTATCTTCGTCTTCGACGATCTCATTGATCGAACCGCTGGTCAGCGTCAAATTCTGATATTCCGCGCGGGACAGCCAATCGCACCAATGATCGACAGAATCGTAGGAGCAGAGCAGCCCGAAATCGTTGCCGCCGGCATAAGCGGCATTGGGCTTTGCGGAAGCGTCAGCCGGATTCAGGGTATAGTTGTATACGACGGCTTTTGTTTCGGCATTGATGACGGTGACGGTGAAAGACGTATTCATAGAGACTAATTTCACATTAAAAACGTCGCCGCTCTTTGTTGTGTAGCTTTTGGAATCAATGACGGGGCACAGCTCTTCAGAGGTTCTGAACCCGATGAGCTTGTTGCCGATCCGGCTGTCAAAATCCGGATCTTCCGGGTTGCTGATTTTGTCCAGATCCAAATCATCCAGTATACGGATAGCCATTTTGCCCTCTTCGATGGAGAACATATACCCGGAATATTTGCCGTTGACCTGTACGCAGTTCATTAAGAAAGAGATGGTGCAAAGCGCGTGGAAATCGGTGGTCTCGTCGGCGGAAATCGAGAAGGTGAAGGTCTGCTTGCCCGGATTGGCTTCTTTGTAGTAGAGGTAATCGATGTAAGAAGTCGTTTCATATCCGAAAAACTTTGCCGAATTCCCGGATAACTGGATGTGGTCTTTCGACCCGTCGCCGAATGCTTGGGATCTCGATTCGGTGAAAGCCGCATCAAAGAAAGAATTGGAATGCTTTTCCCAATTGATGCTCTGCACTGTTCCGCCAGTGCTGTCGCCAATAACGCCCGCCGCCGAGGCGGGGAGAATGAGTGCCGCGATTATGATCATCGCGAGGATAAGGGAACCATAAATTTTACCGGTGTGTCTCATTTTTCTTCCTCCTAATAAATTTTACCCTGCAGTTACCGCATAACTGCGCGTTACCGTATAACTGTGGTTAATAAAATATACCACGGACAGGATGAAAATGCAATAGGAAATAAAAAATATTTTGTGGGATTCTCCGCACATATTGTAAAGCAGCTATAGAGTATCTATATTTCCGGAAGAACCGCCGTGGGGGTCCGGTTGTTGTCCGGCCGATTGCAGCTGTTTCACAAAATCCGCATACGGGTCGGAATCCGCCGCCGGAATAGCCGGAGAGGTATAGACGGATGGCGGCGGAATTTGTGGCGCCGCGGGGTCCGGGGACGACGGGGCGGTTGTATAGGCGGACGGGGCTTTTTTGGTGTTATGGATAATGTTATCTATGTCAACTAACCGCGCGTTTACCTCGGTGATATACCGTTCGTTGCTTTGACGCACGGCCTGGGTGTTTTCGGATAGTTTTTTCAGCGCTGTCTGTGCGGTCACGAAATCGAGCTGTGCCTGACCGCGGATTTTTTCCGCGTCCTGGTTGGCATTTTCTATTATGCTTTCGGTCTCCTGCCGGGCGCTATTAAAAAGCCTTGCGGTTTCCCGCCGGGCGTTTTCGATGATTCCCGCGGCCTCCCGCCGGGCATTTTCGATGATTTCCTTTGCCTTTTTCTGGGCGTCTAACTTGGTTTGTTCCGCTATCTGCGCGGCCTGGTTCAAAAAGCCGGTCAGCCGCAGGCTTTCTTTTGTCCGCTCCTCTTCCAGCGATTTAATGTTTTCGGATAACTGCCGGATTTTATTGTTATATTGTGTAATGGTATTTGACAATGTGCCGTTCTGCTGTTTCAGATCCATGATCTGCCGCTGTAATTCGATAATAACAGCGTCCACTTCCTGGGGATCGTAACCATTGCGGGATGTCGTAAAATTTGTATGGGTAATGGACATACACGGTCCCCTTTCGTAAGATTTCATAAGATAGTAAAATAGCGATCAGTGGTATTCTAACCGCTAATCACTGAAAAAATCGGTTTTATATCGCTGTTATTCCAGAATAGCGGGATCTTGCGCCAATATTTATACAGGCCGGATATATCCCTATAGGCTTCCGCAAAGCATCCGACCGCGTCGGGCAAAAACGCTGCGCGGTTGTTTTCATATACGTACCTTTTTGCCTGGGCGGCGGGATTCTGAAACAGGCCGTTCCGCCCGGTAATGATGCCGTCTATCTCATCCCCGATGGCGCAGATCCCCGCGTGCAGTGGAATTTTGTCCCCCGCCAATTTATCGGGATATCCCTGGCCGTCGTAACGTTCGCCACAATACTGTACCGTTTCAAGAATCACCCGCCGCGCTTTTTGATTCGCGGCTTCTTCGGCTAACTGCTCCCGCAGGAACCGCTCTCCGGCGGCAGGGTATAGCTGGCGCTGGTTGTAAACCAAATAGGCGCCGATATCATGATATAAGCAGCCGTAACGCACCGCGCTGGCGTATTCATCACGGGTCATGTCCTCCGGGATCGCCCGCTCAGGCGCATAGGCCGCCATCTGCCCCGCTATAACGCCGACCTGAACACAGTGGCGTTTCAGCGAAAGGGGAAGATTAAAAAACACCGACGCCAAAAGACCGTTGGATGCGCTGTAAAAAAAGCAGGATAGATTATAGATATCCTGTTTCGTAAGGCGGTGCTGATACCGTTTCAAAAAACCAGCCATTTTGTG
>WRDE01000352.1 GCA_009783605.1 Oscillospiraceae bacterium | reverse complement strand
CGGCAAAAACATCGACTTCGCCGCGCCAAAACAGGGATGTAATGCCGTAGATCGGCATTGATACTTTCGACATTATGCGTGTCGCGTTTATCGTGCACATTGCGCATGTGCTGACCCGGAAAGACTACGTCAAGATACGTTAAATTACCGTCGGTGCAATATTTCTTAACCCACGGTGCATTGTCCGCAACACCCTGTAAGCGGAACGCCTTTTTATCCATTTGCACATCAAAACTGACGATTTGTCGCGGCTCCCGGCTAATCATAGTCATCAAGTAGACGTTTTCCCGCGTTTCGGTTAGTGCTTTTTTCTCTATAAACCAAAACATCTCGTCAAGCTCATAAGTGTCAACAAGTTTTTCACTTATCCACACCTCATTGTTCGGCTTTTTTTAACCAGTTGTATACGTTTGCTTTACTCATCCCAAATATTTTGCCTACTCCGCAACCGCTTACACCGGAATAATAGGTTTTTATGGCAGCTTGGCGTATCTCCTCGCTGTACGCCCTGTTTTTCGGTTGCATTGTGTATGTGTGATTGCATTCCTTACACTTGCACCGTTGTGTGCCAGACCTATTAAATCCATGATTCTTCTGGTTTTCCTCACTGCCGCATTTTGGGCAGCGGCGTCCCTCTTTTATCGTTGTCTTTCTCATGCCGCTATTGTATCATAAACAACGCTATTTGTCTGAACCTTTTAAGTTTTCGAAAATGGATTTCGAAAATGGTTTTTTATCGGTTTTATCGGAAATAAATTTAAAGCCATGACTTTAAATTCAATATTTTTTAAATTCAATATTGACAAATGCCGTTTCCGGCGATATAATATCGTTTGCTGCCCATAGAGCGCTTCGGATTTGCGAGGGTGAATGCCATGGTTCAATTAAAGGCGCTTTTCGCGGGCGAGACAGCGTATCTGCCGATCAACGAGCGGTATGATCTTTCGGCGGTGGAGTTTTCGGGGTATTTTCCGTTCCGGCAGCCGGTCAGGATTACCGGCGGGATCCGGGAGCGGGCCCGGATGGTCATTTTGGAGGGCCGGATCGCGTTCACCTTTGAGGGGATCTGCGACCGCTGTGCCGCCGCCTATGTCCGGGAACAGGAGCTGCCGGTCAGCCATGTATTGGTAACCTCCCTCAACGACGAGGAGAGCGCCGACGCCGACGAGCTGATCCTCTGCAGGGACGAGCAGTTAGACCTCCGGGCATTGACCGAAGCCGACCTGCTGCTCTGTCTGCCGACCAAAAACCTCTGCACCCCAAACTGTGCCGGCCTATGCCCCCGCTGCGGCCAAAATCTGAACGACGACATTTGTGGCTGCTCACCCGGTTAAAAATTTTATCTCATCTAAAAATAATTATCAATTTTCAATTTTCAATTTAATAAAGGGAGGTGCTGACGATGGCGGTACCCAAGAGAAAACATTCCAAGGCCAGACGGGACAAACGGCGCAATAATGTCTGGAAACTGGAAGCTCCGGCGCTGATGAAGTGCCCGAAATGCGGCGAATACAAACGTACGCATCGCCTCTGCGGAAGCTGCGGCTATTATAACGGCCGGCAGGTGGTAAAGGTCGAAGATTAGTAGACAAAACCCCATAGACAAACGCTTCGCGTTTGCCACAGCGCTGTCTTTAGTAAGAGCGGATCATTGGGGTCCGGAGCGCTCTGCGAGCCTCTTGTGTGTTTGATTTTTTTATAAAATCGGCACATAGGGGGCGTTTTGAATTGACACGAAACTGTGAACGTGCCCCAAATATCAGCATCCTGCTATTTTAAACCCCGTATCTGTCAAATTCCGCTATTGCTTTTACCGCTTGTATCATATATAATATCGTTATCTATTCAAAAATAACACAGGAAAGGCGGATTCGGTAACATGCGTAAAAAACAACTTGTTATTTTCGGTAAAATACTCTGCCTAATGCTGTCGCTGGCGGTACTGGCCGGCGCTCTCGGCATTATGCCGCTCGCTCAGGCGGAGGAGGAAAATTCCTTCGTACCCGGCGACGTCAACGGCAACGGCGAGGTGGATATCGGCGACGCCCGGTTGGTGCTGCAGCATTTAGTTGAAAAAATCACCCTGACCGGCCGGGATCTGATCGCGGCCGATGTGGACGGCAAAGGGGTGTCGATCACCAGCGCCCGGCTGATACTGCAATTTTTGGTTGACAAGATAGACGGCTTCCCCGGCGCCGCATATCCGCCGATCGATCCCCCGAACCGGAGGCCGGCCAATCTGCCCACATTAGAAGGAAAGTTAGAGGAGGCGACTGTCGCGGTGATCAAGGATAGAGAAAACTTCGATACCTTTACCAATCCGTTAGATCTCGGGTATATGTACAACGACCACAGCGAGAGAAACGCGGCGGGAGCCATCACCAAACTCAATTTTGTGCGGGAGTCCGCCGACCCCGCCTGTATTGTCTACAAGAATGAATATTATCTTTTCGCCTCCCACGGCGCCGGCTACTGGTGGTCGCCCGATCTGGCGAACTGGGAATTCATCTATGTGGATAAATCCGGGTTGGATGAGATCAACAAATGGGCGCCGGGCGCCTGCGTGGTCGGCGATACGCTGTATATCACCCACTCCGAAAGCGGCGCCATCTATAAGACCACCGATCCGAAATCCGGCAAATGGACCCGGGTCGGCAAGCCCATCGACTGGGGCGATCCCGCCCTCTT
>WRDE01000351.1 GCA_009783605.1 Oscillospiraceae bacterium | reverse complement strand
CCGGCGGAAATCATGACCTTCGGTCGCACGTTTGTTCCGTTCAGGGCGGTGGCCGAACTGCTCGGCGATGTTGTTCTCGATTATGATTCCCCCACCGAGACAATTGTTGCGGCCAAGGCACCGATCGCGGGGCAGCACAATCTTGCGTATTATGTAAATCTATTTAATGCAATTTGTCTATAAATTAAAAAGGAGAAAAAACAATGCAAAATCAAAAAAAGAGAATCCTCGCAGGTCTGATCACAGCGGTACTGCTGCTGGCAATGCTGCCAGTGCTGCCCGCGTCGGCGTCGGCGGTTCACACCTACCAGCCGGATTACAACAGCCAGCTCCAAAACCCCGAGCGCGGCATCCACAACCGTTATGAGCTGGTGCTGAGTCCGGAGTTCAACCCCCTGTGGACGACGCCGCCCATCAACATCGGCGGATTTCCGTCCGACTGCCTGAACCACGATTTCCCGCTGGCCAGACAAAAGGGTCACACCCTGATCCACAGCTATCTGCATCTGGATACGTATAAAGATATAGACGTCCTGCCCGACGGTCTGCTAGAATCTTTGCAGGAGGGGTTTGACAATGTTCGCGAGGCGGGCATGAAATGCATCATCCGCCCGGCGTATGCCTGGGAGGGCAACGGCGACGTACCCATGAGCCGTATGCTCGGTCATGTGGCGCAGCTGGGCGAGGTGTTCACCGCCAATTCCGACGTGATTTTCGCTTTTGAGGCGGGTTACATAGGCTCATGGGGCGAGTGGCACGCCAGCGCGTACGCCGATTTCAATAACGGATTCGTCGGTTTGCAGGAGCGCCCGAAGCTAATCAAGGCCATTCTGCAAAGCACCGCGAGTACCGACATTCCGCTGGCCATTCGCTACCCGGTCTATTTGCAGGAGATGATCGGCGACCACACCAACACGTTGTTCACTCAGGAGGAAAAAGACCGCCTGAGCTTCCACAACGACTCATATTGCTCGGTCAACGGCGGCACATATGACGCCCATGTCTCTTTCGGAAACCTTATCGACCCCGATTTGAACGGTTGGGTTCCGACTGCCATTCAACGCGGCTGGGTCACCGGAATGACGACCTCAACGGGATTCAACAAATATGTCGGCGGCGAAACCGACTCCTCAAGCAGCGACGGCGGCGAGGGCACAATGCTTTTCAAGGACTCGTATGACCTCAACCTGAGCGAGCTGAACGAGGACTGGAACGCCGGGCAAAACGACAAATATAAGCGCACAAATCTTCCCGCCTCCGGCAACGACCCGGCGGAAACCACCTGGGAACGCCTTGAGCGCAAGGCCGGTTACCGTCTGCGTATGATCGACGCGGAGTTTGATTCCGTCGCGCAGACCGGCGATACCTATGAGCTTTCCTTCAATATCGACAACGACGGTTTTGCGGGGCTTATCAGAAACCGCCCGGTTTATCTGGTGTTCGACAACGGAACTGTCAGGAAAAACATTCCGCTGACCCGGGTTGAAGCCCGCAAATGGCTGGGCGGCGACGAACACAAAGACCCCTACAACGCGAAACAAACCGTAATCGTCCCGCAGGATATGCCCGAAGGCGAATACACACTGGCCTTGTGGCTGCCGGATCAGTCGATGAATCTGCGCGACCGCCCCGAATATTCCGTGCGTTTTGCCAATTTGAACATGTGGGACGCCGACAAGGGCTACAACAAGCTGGGCGACATAACGATTGCGAACGGCACACCCAGGACTCCCCTGCCCCCGACCAACATAACGGCAAAGCCCGGCAATCAGCAGGTCAGCCTCGCCTGGGACGCGTCCGCCTGGGCCGACGGCTATGAGGTGTATTATTCGCAAAATCCCGAAGGGCCGTTCACAACACTTGGTGGAACAACCGCGGGAACAGACCTGACCGTAACCGGGCTTACCAACATGACGACCTACTATTTTGTGATAAAAGCCACGGGTGCGCTGGGCACCTCCGCCGAATCAATGCCAATCTCAGCCAAGCCGGTCGCCGACCCGACACCGCCCCCGGCCCCCGGCGGGATAAGCAAAAGCAACGTGACAGCGGTTTCCCTGACGCTCAGCTGGAACTCCTCGTCCTCCGCAGTCGGCATCAAGGCCTATGAGATTTACCGCGACGGCATGCTTCTGGCGACTGTCGGCGGCAGCGTCACAAGCTTCAACGATTCCGGCCTTGACCCCTACACCGTCTATACCTATAAGGTCAGGGCGGTCAACAACTATGACATTTATTCGAACTTTTCCTCCGAGTTGCCGGTGAGGACTCTGCGTGCGTTGGAGAAAGGGTATGTGATTGAGGATTTCACCCGTTCCGACAGCAGAGACCGTAACAATACCGGCGGCTCCAACAGCATCTCGAACTGCGAAATCGTCAATCAGGTGCTCAAATGGAGCGGCTCCAGCGGCGAGATGTTCTTCCAAAGCGGAAAAATCCCGGCGGCGAAATACTTTGTAGTGCGCCTGAAAGCCGAAGGCAGCGCGTCTCTGGACGACGTCACAATCTGGCTGGGCGGCAAAACCGGGTCATTCTCAAGCTTTACCACCGATGTGATCAACACCTCGGATTTCACCGATATCGTGATCGACCTGGCGGCAAACGGCATGAACCCGTCAACCGCACTGACCTCTTTCCGGTTCGAGAAATTCAATCCGCCGGGCGGCTGGAAGCTGCTGTTTGACGAGGTTTATGTGG
>WRDE01000350.1 GCA_009783605.1 Oscillospiraceae bacterium | reverse complement strand
CTTATACCGGGCGATCATATCGGCCAGCACCGGATCATAGGCATTACCGATGTGGGGCTTCTGCGACGCATAGGGGATAGCGGTGGTGAGATAGAATTTGGGACGGGACATACAGGGGTCCTCCTTTCAAGATGTTGGGAAGTAGTATAGCAGATTGTCGGGGATTATGCAAATGGTTTTTTACAGGGTCTGAAAATTTACATAAAATCGTAGGACGGGGGCTTGCCCCCGCCGTTCCAATACATTTCATCGTAACTTGCGGCGGGGGCAAGCCCCTACATCAAGTAAATGCTGTCGCCCTGCGTATGTATACCAAGATATCCTTGAAATTCTTGCCGTTATACCGTATACTATAGATACTATAAAAAAGCGCGGAAAAGGAGCGAAAAAATTATGAAAAAGATACGCCCGAACACCACCCTCCGCTGGCTGGCCTGTTTGTTGGCGGCCATCCTGCTGACCGGGTCGCTCATTGGTCTGCCGGGCGGCGCGGCGCCGGGCGCCGCCGACCTAATCTTCCTGTCAATCGGCCCAACCGACACCCCCGAGACCGGCGGCCAGACAAAGCTGACCGCGGCGGTTGTCAACCGGAGCGGCCAGAGCGCGGCGGCCGGCAGTACGGTGGCATTCTATATCGACGGCACGCTGTTTGAAACCGTGACCAACCCCGCCGCGATTGCTGCGGGCGGATCGTTTACTTTTACCACGGGCGCAAGCTACACCGTTAAGGCCGGAACCCAGACGGTGGAGGCGGTGGTCAGCGCCGGCGGCTTTACCAATAAGGCGATGGCGTATATCACGCCGGATCCGTCCGGCGGCGACTCGGGCGAGCCGGCCGACGGGATCCCGCAGCCCGGCGAGGGCGGGCGGGGGGCCGACGTGCCGTATACCCGCTATGAATCGGAGGACGCCCGGACCGGCGGCGGGGCCAAGCGCTACGGGCCGACCCACAAGCAGGACCAGACCGCCGCCGAGGCGTCCAACCAGCAGTATACCGGGCTGGCGGCCGACGGCGACTGGATCGAATGGACCGTACGCCCGGGCGAGGGCGGCGCGGGGGTGACTTTGCGGTTCACGCTGCCGGATTCGACCAACGGGATGGGCAACAAGGGCTCGCTGGACCTCTATGTGAACGGGGCGAAGGTCAAAACCCATTTTTATGGCACACAGTATGACAACATCCCGCTGGATTCCTACTGGGCGTGGCAGTATTTTTCCGGCGACAACCCCGGCGACGCGCCGGCGGCCGGGCGGTCGCCCCGGTTCCGGTTCGACGAGGTGCATTTCACGTTGGATGTGCCGCTGAAGGCCGGCGATACGGTCAAGCTGCAAAAGGGCAATGGCGACGCCTTTGAATACGGGGTGGATTTCATCGAGATCGAGCCGGTGCCGGCCAAGATCGAGAAGCCGGCCGGCGCGCTGTCGCCGACCGACTATGGCACGGCGCCGGGGGCGGCCAACAGCCTGCCGGCGTTCCAGCAGTGCCTGCGGGAGGCGCTGGCCCAGGGCAAAACCATGTATATCCCGGAGGGGCGCTGGAACCTCGGCGGGATGTGGGACCTCGGGGCGAAGAATATCACGATTACCGGCGCGGGGATCTGGCATACCAACATTCATTTCACCTCATCGGCCAAGGCCGGCGGCGGCATCTCGGGCGAGACGAACAAGGGCAACTCGGCGCTCAACACCGCCAGCGCCAATCTCGAATTCTGCCACATGTATATCAGTTCCATGCTGCGCTCCCGCTACGGGCAGGAGGCGATCTACAAGTGCTTCATGGACAGCTTCGGGACCGGCAGCCTGATCCACAACATCTGGCAGGAGCATTTTGAGTGCGGGGTCTGGATCGGCGACTACAACGCGCCGTATACCATCACCGACGGGTTGGAGATCCGGGATTCCCGGATCCGGAACAACCTCGCCGACGGGGTCAACTTTTGCATGGGCACCAAAAATTCCAGCATCGTCAACTGCAGTGTCCGGGGCAACGGCGACGACGGGCTGGCGATGTGGAACGACAGCACCTACAGCGCGCCGGACACGGTCAACAACGCCTTTCTCAACAACACGATCGAAAACAACTGGCGGGCAGCCGGTATCGCCATCTTCGGCGGCAACAACCACCGGATCGAGAACAACTATATCAAGGACGGCTTCAAAGGCCCCGGTATCCGGTTCAACACCACCTTCCCGGGACATAAATTCAACAATACCACCAATATCTCCTTCAAAAACAACACCGTTGTCAGTTGCGGCACCAGCTTCAACTGTTATAACGATATTCAGGGCGCCATCGATTTCTTCGCCGGGCCGGTCAAGAATATCACCTTTGAAAACACCGAGATCTACAACTCGCTGCGGGGGGCGATCCAGTTCCGGCAGGGGTCCTTCACCGGCATTTCCTTCACCAACACCTATGTGGACACCATCTGGATGGACGAGGAGATGAACGTGCCGGCCACCTATCCCGGCGCGCTGTCCCCCGGCTGCACCGTGATCCTGTGCTACGACAGCGCCAGCGGCGCGGCCGTCTTCAACGGGCTGACCGTCCGGGGGGTGAAGGACGATCCCCGGTTAGCGGGGCTGATGGCTAAGTTCAACACCGGCTTCAGCCCGGTCTATACCGATTTCCTCCAAAGCCCCAAAGGCGGCGTCACCCACACCATCACCGATTTGACCTATACCGACAAGCCCCGGGAGACCCG
>WRDE01000349.1 GCA_009783605.1 Oscillospiraceae bacterium | reverse complement strand
TCCGGGCGGACACAAGGCCCGCCCCTACGGGTTTGTACGATTAATTGCGCTCCATCAGTATCTTGATCGGCTCATATTTGGTGATCTGGCTGATCGAGATCAGCGCCGAGGCGGAGGCCAGCAGGACGGCGATTGCGAGAATTTGCATCAAGGTGTCGGCGCCGACCGTAACGTCCATTTCGGAGAGGGGTTTGTACTCACGGCTGTTCAGCATACCGCCTACCCGGGTACCGCCCTGGATCCTCACCGGGGCGCCCTGGCCGCCGCCGTTGGGCCGCCCCATATAGACACTGTTGCCATTCGTTGTGCCGTCGTCCTGGGAACTCCCCTGAGAAGAGAGATACCGGTCGGATACCGGCTGGGCAGCCAAAACTCCCGCGCCGATCCCGATGACTAAGCAGATGCCGGTAATGACCAAGATTTCGGTCCAGAGCCCGAGCGCCACCCGGCTTTTTTTCATCCCCATCGCCCGCAGCACGCCGATCTCGTATTTGCGCTCCCGGATGGTGATATAAGACAGCAGGAACAGGATGACCGCGCCGAGTCCGATGACCACCCACATGATAAGCATGGTGAATTCCTGCATCTGTACCACCGGCCTGACCTGGTTCTCATAAGCGGTGGCATTGGTCGACACACTCCATGCGCTCGACAGCCCCTTGCCCCGCAGTTCAGCCTCAAAATCCGCCAGCATAGCGGGGTCCTGCAGATAATAGGTGGCGCTGACGTTGACCGAGGTCTCATCCTTTTCCCGCAGGTTAAGCAGGGAATACAGGGTGGTATAAACGGTGTTGCGGGGGTTAAACGCCGCCATTACCGGCCGCCCGTCATACAGCGCGTCCTCCTCAACGATTTCGCCGTCAGCGTCGAGCAGATTGCCGGCGGCATCATACCCGTCGTCGTACAGGCCGACGACCATCATTTCCAGCACCACTTTACGGGAGAGACTGTATCGCATATCGAAGGGGATCTCCGGTGCCTGGCCGTTCGGCCCGACAGCCATACCCATCCGCATATTTTGCGTCAGGGTATACTCGAGGCCATTCACCGTGATGATGTAATCCTCTTCCCAATCACTCAGGTCGTCCAGCTCGCCCGCCTCGTCCATCGCTTCCAGCTCGGCCAGCGTATCCTCCGGAAGGGCGTTCATCGAGATGATCATGGACACTTCAAAATGGATCCTGTCGTTGACCTTGATATTGTTTTCCGCGGCGAGATATTGATTGAGGATACATTCATTTTGGGCTTTGCCGTCGGCGGTGTCTTCATAGGGCATCCGGCTGACGCCGTCGTCCAGCAGCCTGTAATTCTTGCCGCTGCCGCTGTTGGTGGAATCAAAATCCTGCCAATTGCCGCCGTTGAGGGTAAAGTCGCCGTTGGCGCCGCCGATCGAGACAAAGAAAGTGCCGCCCCCGCCGGGCCGATCCGGCTCCACATCCTGATCCAACGCGTTGAAGCTGTCATCGCCGTTGCACCGGACATTGGCGAAGGCCAGGCTGCGGGCAAGGTATTCCGATTGGGAAAAGGCCAGATATTGCTCCGCCGTAAGCGGTTCCGGCCGGTCGAAGGGGGAACCGGTACCCGCGCTCATCCGCGCGTCTTCGATATACACTTCGGAATCCAGCTGGTTTTTCCGGTCGGTCAACACCGCCGAAGCGGTGTTGTTGATGATCAGCGCCACCACCGTCGTGGCGATAATAGCCAGCACAATGATCGCGACAAGGATGTTCCGCCCCTTATTGCGGAGCAGGTTTTGCAGGGCATTTTTGATGATATACATAATGGTTACACGCTCCCTTTCTTAATGTACAATGTATAATGTAAAATGAAAGGCATAATCCAATTGCATTCACAATTATACATTGCACATTATACATTTTTTTCAGTGTGGCGGTTCGCTGTTCCAGGTTTCGCCGCCGTCGGTGGACCATTCCATCCGCCCGTCGGCTCCGCGCCGGACCATAAAATCGCCGCTGTCGCCGCCGGTTCCGGGGCCGCCGGGATTCCGGTAGGAATATGGGTTTTCGCGGTCCTGGCCGCCGCCGGGGTAGTTTCCGAAGGGCCAGCTGTCGTCCGGGTTTTCATAGGTTTGCGGGCCGCCATTGTCCGGGCTGCCGCCGCGGAAATAGGGATTGCTGCCGGGACTGCCGCCGTCTTGGCTCCAGCCGCTGTTTCCGGCCGGCCCGCCGGTATCCGTCCGGTCAAAGGGACGGAAGATCTGTATCGACAGGATGGTCAGCGCCACAAGCAGGATAGCGGACAGCAGCGCCACCACGGCGGGGTCGCGTTTTTGAACCGTTACCCAGGGCGGAACCGGGATGTAAGGGTTAGCGGGATAGTATGACGGCGGCGGCGGGGAAGATTCACGGGGCGGAGCGGGGGCGTCTTCTATATATTCATCGAGAGGATGAATACCGCCGGTGTTTTGCGTATCCATAATACAATGTCTCCTTTCACGGATTGGATTTTGCGTATAGTATAGAAGGGTAATGTGAATACTGGGTGATTTTGATTGAAAGATTTTTGGAATGACCATATATTTGATTTTTCCCGTTTCACATGGTATACTTATTTTTATTGAGAAGCCGTATAATAGCAAAATGAAGTCAGACATACAGGAGCATAGCCATGCATACGATTTTAAGCACCCATCTCCATAAGGACTGGAATTTTTCCTACTATTTCTGCGACATCAGGAGCTACGGGAACGGGGAGCATAACCATGCTTTCTACGAGTATTTCTTTGTC
>WRDE01000348.1 GCA_009783605.1 Oscillospiraceae bacterium | reverse complement strand
TCGTAGTTGCGAAGCAACTGCTTTCCTCGCGCCCTCCGTGGTCCATTTAATGCCTTGCCGCTGCGGGGTTTCCAGCTTCCCCCCGCTCTCTGTGAGCACATCTTGCATCTTGATCTCCACATCAACGGTTTTATGGACAAATATTTAATTTTTGTCATTGTAGCACAGCCGGCCGGGAATGTCAAGAGAAATTTTTGGATTTTTTATTTTGTCGAATATATCGAATATCAATATTTTCATATTGACTATTGACGAGCTGAAATAAAAACGGTATACTGCTTCCAGAACAAACCGGAAAGGACGAATTCATATGGACAATGTCACAGAAACCCCGCCGGAAGAAACCGGTATCTCGCCGGCAGGCGCCTATATATCGTCAAAGGATAACCCCGCCGCCCGATTTTTCTTTATTCTGGCGGGGATCGGATTGGCGGCCCACTTGCTTTTCGGGGCATTTCAAGTTCTGTTTTTGGAAAAGCTGGTGAAGTTTTTTGCCGAGCGAATAAATGCGGATATGTGGTTTTATTCCTGGCTGTCCGCGGGAATGCAGTTGCTTGCGGTACTGCCGACAGTTATTTACGTGATCATTTCATTGAGAAAGATGCGGATAAGCGGGAATGTAAAAACCCGCAAAATGCTGGACATCTGCGGGTTTATTATTCTGCTGGCCGCGGCGATCAGTGTCGTATCTGTTCTGCCGATTCTTTCATTTTTACTGACCGGCGGTATGATCGGGATAAAAATTTATAATTTCATCGGGGCTTTCTGCTGCCCGCTGATCGCCGGCATCTTGCTGGATAATCGGGCGCTGAAGCGGTTCGGCATTATCTTTTCCGGGGCGGCGCTGTTGTTATGCAGCTTATACGGCGTTATATACTACACCCGGTTATATTCCGGGATGCTTTTTGAAGAAAACAGGGCCTTATACATGGCATTGATACTGTATTTACCCGCCGCTATCCAAATGCTGATCCCCGCCGCTGGATACACCGTCACCGGCTGGCTGATACGAAAGCAGAAATAGCAAAACCAACAGCAAGACCAGATAAACCTCTCCTCCTAAAAAACCCAACGGGCGGCTGCGAGACCGCCCGTTGGGTTTTTCAAAAACTATCCACTAATCACTATCCACTACTTAGCTTCCACCGTCGCCCCAAACACCGAGACGCTGTGGTTATTATCCAGCTGTCCGCTCCGGTCCACCATCAGCCGGACGGTATATTTGCCCGCCTCGGCGCAGTCGAAGCTGAGGAATACCCGCTGATAGGTGCGCCCGCCGGTATAGCCCCACATGGATTTTTCCAGAATGGCGGCCCCGGCGGCGGTATGCACCTCCACCAACGCGCCGGCGCGGATACCGGATACGATCAGGCCGACCTCATAGTTGCCCGCCGGCAGGGTGATATCGAACGACAGCCCCTCCGCGCTCCAAAGGATGTCCCGCACGTCGGTCCCGGCAGCAGTCGGGGAGCCGCCGGTCCAACTGAAATAGGGGGATTCCGGGTGATAAGTCTGCAAATTCTCCTGCCGCAGATCGCCGTTGGTGGCGGTGACCTTGCTGGTGAAGAAGGTATCGCCGGCTTTTACCACCGGATCGTTCCGCCCCAGATACGCCCAGCTCAGATATTTCGTCTCGCTGACGATATTTTTCGACTGGTTGGGGATGGATTCCATCCGGACAAATTCCACCGCCCCGGTGACGCCGGCCGGCAGGGACCACTTGGCGTAGAGGGTAATGCTGGCGGTCACTTTATCGGCGGCGAAATTCCACGGATTGGTGCAGGCGGCCTCTTTATACCAGCCGCTGAATTCAAAGCCGGGCCGCTTCGGATCGTCGGGCCGGGTCAGCAGGCTGTCCTTTTCCACCAGCCGCTCCCGGACTTTAGAACCGCTGCCGGTGTTGAAGGTGACGGTGCAGAGATCGGCCGACCCGCTCATCACGGTATAATCCACCCGCCAGGGCCCCATCGTGAACTCGATCTCGGCGCCGCCGGCGATCAGGCTGTGGGGCAGGGTGGTTTTTTTGTATTCCATCCCGTTTATCTTCACCGACTGGATATATTTGTTGGTTGACGACAAATTTTTCGCGGTGATGGTGAGTTCCTTGCCGTTTTCGAGGAAAATCGTGGTGCTGTCCACCCAGGGGCTGGTCAGGAAGTAGAAATCCTGGCCGGCGCAGGGGTAGAGGCCCATTGTCGTGAAGATGTACCACGAACTCAGCGCGCCGGAATCGTCGTTGCCGGGATTGCCGTTGATCGAGAAGCCCCCGCGCACCTTCTGGACGCAGTCGGTCATCAGATACGGCTGGTCGGTATAGGCGTACATAAACGCCGAGAGAAAGGCCGGCTCGTTGCCGAAATCCACAAACCCGTTGTTGATGCCGTCCAACAGCCGGTCGCAGAAGGCGTCCATCCCGCCGCACAGCTCGATCAGCTTCTCCGGGTCGTGAGGAACATAGAAGGAGTAGTTGTAGGAGCTGGCCTCATAGAAATAATTCTGCCAGGAACCCCAGTCCCGGGTGACGCTGTCGATGCCGATCCAGCCGCCGGCTCTGTTTTTCGGACCGATAAAGCCGGTGTAGCTGCCATAGGACAGGTTGGGGTTCCACAAATTCTGCCAGTTGGCGCTGCGGGCCAGATATTTTTCATAATCCGTCTGGGTGCCCAGCTCCTTCGCCATCAGCGCGGCGCAGAAATCGTTATAGGCGTAGTCCAAGGTGTAGCTGCAGCACATGATCCGGGACAGGGAATTG
>WRDE01000347.1 GCA_009783605.1 Oscillospiraceae bacterium | reverse complement strand
CCCCGTGCGGCATGGTATCCGCCGCCTCCGCGTCAGCCGCGCCGGCGGCGGAATCGCCGCCTCCCATCCAATCCGGCACCCGGCCGGACAGCAATTCCTCCGCCCTCTCCCCCGATTCGGCGTCAATTATCACCGCCGCGGCCACCCTGCCGCCGCCCACCACCGGCCATACCGCCAGCAGCAGCGCCAACCCAAAAACCCAGCCCATCCCCCGTCTGAACATAAAAAAATGCCCCCCTGTCACCTATATAGTAATAGATATGACAGAGGGGACGGGTTTTATGCGGGGGAATTATTCGTACCGGTAGAAATGGTTGATGATCTCATTGTCGAAGGTGTAGATGATGTCGGCGTTCGGGAGTTCCCAATCTTCTTGTGCCATATCACAATATTTATTATCATTGAAAACAGAGCGTGTGCGTTCCGTTTCCGCTTCAAATTCATCCTTCGGAATATTGAATCTTTTCAGGAATGATACTAAAGCCATTTCATGCATATTTTCACCATCGAATACCGTTTCATGCAACCAATCAAGATATTCATCATAATCAACTAACTCCCCATATTCAGGAAAGTTTCTATAATAAATACTTCGATATTTGCGTTCGAATTCAAACTCGTCTTCTTCCTGTGGACGCAGCTTAAATGATCCCGGCACATATTCCGGCAGACCGTTCGCGTCGGTCGGATATGTCGGAGTCTTCGCTGCCGTTGGCTTCGTTGTTGTGGCTGTTGTTGTAGTTTGTTCTGTCGTGGTAGATTTTTCCGTTGACACGGTCGTATTATATGCCGTTGTCGTCGTTGCTTCTGTATCGTTACTTGTCGTTTTTTCGTCACAGCCGGACAATAACAATACAAGAATAAGAAACATAGATAGACCCGCTATGATGATTTTCATGATATGTTTCTCCTTTTCCATCTTTTTCTCAAAGATATCCGAAAATTCAAACGGCTCTTGCTGCTCCGCCTCCTGAATAACCGCCTCTACATCATCATACACCGCTTCTCTTAAAGCTTCCAGCGCTTCACGGGGTATTTCATTATGTAAATCAGCCATGATAAAATCTCACATCTTTTTATAGTTAAATTGCCGGCATTTGGACGGATAACGAATCCGCCAGTTTTTCCCGGCCCCGTTCCAACCGTTTCTTAACCAAACTTACATTCATGCTGAGCAGGGCTGCGATTTCTTTTATGGATAAATTTTCACAATATTTCATATACATGATTTCTCTGTAATTTGCCGGGAGCGCTCTTATCTTCCCAATAACATCATCATGCCCCATTTGATCCAGCAGATCATCTTCCATATTTTTACTGTCGGCTATCTCTATATCGAATTCGTCATAGCTTATATCTGTATTTCTATTTTTTTTACATATGTCAATGGCAATGTTTTTCGTTACGATCACAAGATATGCCTTGGTCCGCTGGCTGTCCACATCCTCTAATTTATCCAAATACTCAATTATCCGGACAAAAGCCTGCTGGACAGCATCTTCGGTCAAATGATGATTTTTCAGAATATTCATCGCCACACCGGCCATCATGTGACGATGCTTATCGTACAAGTCGCTCAATAAATCCCGTTCGTTTTCGTCGAGTACCAACATGAGATACAAGAGCCACATTCGTCATTTCCCCCTGCAAAAATATATTTCTCAAATGATCCTGTAAATATCTTTTACAGGATGCCATATGAAATGACATTATACAAGCTCTTTTTGTGCTGCAAACAATCATCACAACAGGCAAATATCCCTCTATTATTTAAAGACTGAATTTTGCAAAAGAAGGTGACAATACTTTTTAAGGTTTTCTGGTTTTGCAGCAAAAAAAAGAACGCCGTTATAATTTTTTACAGATTTTTATTTTTTTGATGGTATTCCGATCAAAAACATGTTATACTGTGATCAACCCATTTTTACGGAGAAAAACAGTATGCCGCGGAGCCGCCGTTTTACCAAGAGCGCTATTTTTTATTTCATCGTCGTGCTGCTGGCCACGATGACGGTGCCGTTTATCTTTCTGTTATTGACCACCTCGGTCGAGACGCAAAAATTCGAGCGGGACCGGGCCGCCGAGGTGCTGAGCAACAATCTGAGCATCATATCCTCCACCACCAACAACCGGCTGCGGCTGATCGAGGCGGGCATGACCGAATTGCTGCTCAACAACGCCTTTACCGCGGCGGCGGCCGGGATTTCACCCTATAAAGCCCCGATTGAATATCCGGATTTCAAGGCGATGCAGACGATTAAGGACGGCATCCGCAACACCGCGGTCCGGAGCAACGATATCGAAAATGTCTATCTGTACTGTATGGACGCCGAACGCCTTTTTGTCTCCAATATCAACTGGGATCCCACCTACCATAAAATTTCACTGCAGAATACCCCGTGGTTTCAAACATACAGCCAGCATGCCGGAAAGTATTCCTGGCATATCACCGCCGCGCTGGAATCGGATCACACGATCCTCTCCTGTTACCGGATCTTAGGCGGATATCAGCATCCGCCGTCAGGGCTGCTCTCGGTCAATGTCAATCCCGGCATGATTTTGAATACGGTGAAGGAAGTGGAATACGGCGCCGGCAACACGTCGGTGGTGATTGATGCCCGCGGCCGGCTGCTCTATGACCCTTCCGCCGACGCCGATCTGGTGGCGGCGGTGGTGGAGCGGCTGCCGGAGGAGAGCCGGTCGGGTACCTTTGAGGTGATCTATCAGGGCGCTTCGGTGTTTACCGCGTATCTGTATTCCGAATACAGCGGCTTT
>WRDE01000346.1 GCA_009783605.1 Oscillospiraceae bacterium | reverse complement strand
GTTAAGTACATATCCGCTTACGTCCCAAATTCAGCATTAAGCATTAAGCATTCAGCATTTATTTCGCCATCTCCCACACAATCAGCCCTGCCGCCATGGCGGCGTTCAGGGAATCTGCGGCTCCTGTCATCGGGACGGTCAGCTGCCGCAGGCAGACTTCGGTTGTCCGGGGGGACAGTCCGCTGGCCTCGTTGCCGATTACCGCGATAGAGCCGCGGGGGAAGCGGATTTTGCCCAATTTTTCGGCCATCCGATCCAAAACGCAGGCAAAAGCGGTCATGCCGCGTTTTTGCAGCCTTTCCAGCGTATCCGGCAGATCCTTTGTCTGGAAAACCGGCAGCCGGAAAGCGCCGCCCATGCTGGCGCGCAGCACTTTGGGCGCGAATATGTCAGCGCAGCCGGCCGACAGGATCAGCCCGCCGATCCCCAGCGCTTCGGCCGTGCGGATAATCGCGCCGAGGTTGGCCGGGTCGCGGATATCCTCCAGCGCCGCGTAGGGGCGGCCGGTATCTATCTCTTCGGCCGGCCGCCGGATATCCGGGCTTTCGCACAGGCAAAAAACCCCCTGGGGGGTAACGGTGTCGCCGAGGGCCTTTGCCACCGCCGGCGTGATGACCACCACGCGTCCGGCGGCGGCCAATATGTTCGACAGCTCCGGCGAATCCGGCAGATCCTCCGCGGCCAGCGCGGCGATGATCTTTAGACCGGTCGCCGCCGCGTCAGCGCACAGGCGCAGTCCCTCGATGACAAACCGGCCGCTCCGGCGCCGTTCGGCGGCATCCTCCGCCAGCTTGGCCATCTCTTTTATCAGCGGATTATCCCGGCTGGTTATCCTGTCATAGTCCCCGCGGATGTCTTTGACCGTCATGCCGGCACCTCCAGTCCGATCGGCGGTCTTTCCTGTTTTATCCGCAGCCAATAACCGTCGCCGGTGTATGCCACTGTCAGTTCCAGCACCTTTCCGGGCTGTTCCGACAGCTTATAAAACCGCAGCACCGTATCCCGGTCGTTGGTATCGTAAAGGCCTCTGGCGTAAAAGCCCTCCTCTAACAGCCGTTCCACATACCGCCGGATATCGGCGCAGGGATTTTCCACACCGGTATAGGTAATTTCCCGGTAGGGCTCTCCGTCTCCGGTTCCGGAGCTGTAGTGATTGACCCGGCGGTAGCCGACCACCGATTTGATCGACGGTATCTCGTCGCCGGACAGGCTGTAGCTGTCTTTTTCGGCGGCACTGTCCAACGCGGTAAACACGATAAACAATACCGCGCCGGTGAGCAGCAGGGTAAAAATGATTACGCCAACCGCCAGCGCCACGATGGTTTTTTGCCGTTTCGTCAAAATTTTTTCACCCCGGAATTTACAGGAAAATATACAGGAATAAAATCGTAGGGACACCATAGATGGTGTCCGCTTACTCATGAATTATACCGGTTCCCCCGAAATCACTGCAACGCCGCTTTGGCTTTTCCGACTAATGCGGTGAACGCTTCGGCGTCGGCGATGGCCAGCTCCGAGAGCATCTTGCGGTTGAGCGCCACCTCGGCCTTTTTCAGCCCGTTCATAAAGGTGGAATAGTTCATCCCATTCATCTTGGCGGCGGCCGAGATGCGGGTGATCCAGAGCCGGCGGAAATCGCGTTTGCGCTGCCGGCGGCCGATATAGGCGTACTGCCCGGATTTCATGACCGCTTCCTTCGCGGTTTTGAACAGCTTGGATTTGGCGCCGAAATACCCTTTCGCCAGCTTCAGCGTTTTATTTCTTCTCTTGCGCGTCGCTACCGCGCCTTTTATACGTGCCATGTTACATTAACCTCCAAGTAGCAGAGAGTTCTGCCTGATTTTATTTGTAGGGGAGCATCATTTTGACTGCCGCCGTGTTGGTGACATCGGCCACAACCGTTTTCCGCAGATTTCTCTTGCGTTTGGTGGATTTTTTGTTCAGGATATGGGATTTGTAGGCATGGCCGCGGATGACCTTGCCGTTTTTGCTCAGCTTAAAACGCTTCTTCGCGCCGCTGTGTGTCTTGATTTTGGGCATAACAATTCCTCCTTGTCAATTCATAATTCATAATTCATAAATGCATAATGACGAAACAATCCACGTCATCGTATCATTTTTTTGATACGAATCATGATGAATTATACATTATGCATTATGCATTACGCTTTCGGCGTCAGATGCATCTGCATGCTCCGCCCTTCGAGTTTGGCCGGTTTTTCGACGTTGGCATCGCCGGCGCAGGCTTCGGCGAATTTGCGCATCTGCTCCAGCCCGATCTGGGGATGGCCCAGCTCCCGGCCGCGGAACCGGATCGACACCTTCACCTTGTTTCCCTCCTGCAGGAACTTGAGCGCCTGGCGCACCTTGGTACCGAAATCCCCGGTATCGGTTTTGAGCCCCAGCCGGATCTCCTTGAGCTCGACAATATGCTGATTTTTCCGCGCCTCTTTTTCCCGCTTGGCCTGCTCGAACTTGTATTTGCCGTAGTTCATAATGCGGCAGGCGGGCGGCTTGGCCATCGGCGCGACCAATACCAGGTCCAGATCCCGCTCGTCAGCGATTTTCTGGGCGTCCCGGGCGGACATGATCCCCAGCTGCGCGTTGTTCTCATCCACCACCCGGACTTCCGCCTCGCGGATCTGTTCGTTGATCAGCATCTCTTTGTTTGCGATAACGTATGCACCCCCATGTAATTACAGGCGAAATCCGCCTGTTCACAAAAAAACACGGACAGAAATCCTTCCGCCCGTGTTAAACCACATGATACCACCGCATAAATGCGGTAACGCTCACATATTGACCTGCCGG
>WRDE01000345.1 GCA_009783605.1 Oscillospiraceae bacterium | reverse complement strand
CCGGCGAGGGGCTGCTGCGGAAAACCGCGGCACAGCGCGGGCGGGGCGCGGTATATCAATATGCCCGGGGCTGCCTTGGCAGCCCCAACGGGTGCGCCCGCGGCACCCATCCCCATCTGCAATGCACTAATTGCGGCGCCACCGCCTGCATGGACTGCGCCTTCGCGGCGGATATCGAGCAGCACACCGAAAATGAGCACGATTTCTCCTTGGACAGCGCGAAAACGGTCATATACGGCGTGTGTCGAAATTGCAGATTATAAATGGGAAATGGCAAATTATGGATGGATGGAGAAAATATTTTGAGAAAAGTGCTGATTATTTTTGTGTTGTGTGTAATGCTCACTTCCTGCGCGCCCGCGACTCCTTCCGGCCCGGGTTCCGCTATGTCTGTTATATCCACCATCTTCCCCGGCTATGATTTCGCGCGGCAGGTTTGCGGCGGGCTGGCTGATGTGACAATGCTGCTGCCGCCGGGGACCGAGAGCCATACCTTTGAGCCTTCGGCGCAGGACATTATCGCGGTGAAAAACTGCGATTTATTCGTCTGCGTGGGCGGCGAGGCCGACGTGTGGGTGGAGCGGATATTGGATTCGTTGGACCAGCCGGTGCGGGTGCTGCGGATGATCGACTGCGTGCAGCCGGTCGAGGAGGAGGATGACCATGATGACAGCCACGACGACGGCCACGGTGACGGCGAGATAGAATATGACAGCCACGTCTGGACCGCGCCGCTGAACGCGGCGGCGATTGTCCGGGAAATCATGCGGGAGATGTGTCGGATCGACGCGGATAACGCGGATGCCTATACCGGCGGCGGGGAGGCGTATATCCGGGAGCTGGAGCGGTTGGACCGGGATTTTGCCGGGTTTTTCGCCGGTGCGGAGAACAAAACCCTGCTTTTCGGCGACCGGTTTCCGTTCCGGTATTTTACCGACGCCTACGGGCTGGCGCATGATGAAGCCTTTCCGGGCTGTGCCGCCGACGCCGAGGCCAGTCTCGCGGTGATCGCCGGCCTGATCAACCGGGTCCGGCAGGAGGGGGTCGCCGCGGTCTATTATATCGAATTCTCCAACCATAAAATCGCCGACACCATCGCCGCCGAAACCGGCGTCAGCACTGCCCGGCTGCACAGCTGTCACAACGTGACAAGGGACGAATTCCAAAGCGGCGAAACCTGTCTGTCGCTGATGGAGCGGAATTTGGACGTGCTGAAAGAAACGATGAAATAAAATGCTTGATGCTGAATTCCAGCGTTCCCCAATTCAGCATTCAGCATTTAGCATTAAGCATTCAATAAAGGAAGTGTTCCTCCTGCCGCTTATCACCGTAAAAAACCTGACTGTATCCTATGAAAACCGCGTTGTGCTGTCGGATTTGTCCTTCAGCGTTGAGGCGGGGGACTATCTCTGTGTCGTCGGGGAAAACGGCTCGGGCAAAAGCACCCTGATCAAAGCGCTGCTGGCCCTCAAAAAAACCGATGGGGGCGGTATCGTCTTCGGGGAGGGCTTGCAGCGCCGCGAAATCGGCTATCTGCCCCAGCAGAACGGCGCGCATAAGGATTTTCCGGCCAGCGTCTGGGAGGTGGTGCTCTCGGGCTGTCAGAACAGCCGCGGGATCCGGCCGTTTTACACCAAAAATGAGCGGCAACGGGCCCGGGCGCATATCGAAAAGCTGGGGATCGCCGACCTCAAAAAACGCTGTTTCCGGGAGCTTTCGGGCGGCCAGCAGCAGCGGGTGTTGCTGGCCCGGGCCCTCTGCGCCGCCGGCAGGCTACTGATATTGGACGAGCCGGTAACCGGGCTGGATCCGGTGGCCGCCGCGGAATTTTACCGCCTGCTGGCGCTGATCAACAAAGAGGGCATCACCGTCGTCATGGTCTCTCACGACGTCAAAAGCGCGGTCCGGTTCGCCTCTCATATATTGCACCTGCAAAATAAACCGCTCTTCTTCGGTCCCGCCGCCGCGTATGCCGGGAGCGAGGTGGGGCAGCGGTTTTTGGGGAGCGGAGAAGATGTTTGCCATCATTAGATGTTAGATAAGCGACTATAATATAAATATTGTAGGGGCGACCGTCCCGGTCGCCCGGGCAACCCGTTGCGACCTGCGCAACCCGTTGCGACCTGCGCAACTCGCATTTTATCTATGTTTGCGGGCGACCGGGGACGGTCGCCCCTACAAAATACATTAAAGGAAAAACCTATGCTATCTGCCATCCGTGAAATGCTGTCATTTGATTTTATCGTCCGGGCGATTATTGTCGGGGTGTTGGTTTCGCTTTGTGCGGCGCTGCTGGGGGTCAGCTTGGTGCTGAAGCGCTACGCCATGATCGGGGACGGGCTGTCTCATGTGGGGTTCGGGTCGCTGGCGGTGGCGGCGGCGCTGGGGCTGGCGCCGCTTACGGCGGCGGTGCCGGTGGTGATACTGGCCGCCTTCGCGCTGCTGCGGCTCAGCGAGAGCGGCAAAATCAAAGGCGACACCGCCATCGCGCTGATCTCCTCCGGTTCGCTGGCGGTCGGGGTGATGGTGTTGTCGGTGACCTCCGGCATGAATATGGATGTCACCGACTACATGTTCGGCGCGCTATACGCGCTGAGCCCCGGCGACGTCACCCTCTGCCTGATGCTGTCGGTCGCGGTGCTGGCGCTGTTTGTGCTGTTCTATTCCAAGATCTTCGCGGTGACCTTTGACGAAAATTTCGCCCGGGCGACCGGCACCCGGGCGGGGCTGTACAATATGCTGATCGCGCTGCTGACGGCGGTTACGGTGGTGGTCGGGATGCGGTTGGTGGGAGCGCTGCTGATCTCGGCGCT
>WRDE01000344.1 GCA_009783605.1 Oscillospiraceae bacterium | reverse complement strand
CGTTCCGCTGCGTCAAACACAGACCGTGCGCGGTCTATAAATGCTCGTAATAAACAAATTATTCCTGCGCTTTTTTCCTTGCGGGACGAAAAAAATCTTCGTTTATCCGCTCACGCTTAATTCCCGAGGAAGTCTAATATAAAAAAGCCTGTTTGCGCCGCCTATCTGCTTCTTATGATAACCGTTTTTATCTGTGTATGTATCCTGCATATGAACCCGAAGCAGGCGCCGTGGCTGCATGTTTTGTCAGCGCTTAGTTTTTTGGGGCTTCTGTGCCAGCTGCTATGAGAGAGCGGGTTAAGAGATGACAGGCAATGGAAAGGGAAATTAAATGAAAACAAAAATCGCCGCCATAGCGCTGCTCGCGGTATTGGTCGCGTCCCTTCTCGCGGGGTGCGCTTCCGACGGGAAAGAACCGCCGGCTGACAGCGCGCTTATATATACCGGCTTTCAGGGGAAAACCATAGGGCTGCTGACCGGCACGATATGTGACGCGATCATTGAGGGGCCTGTCGGAGGGACGCCGGCTTTTTATACCGAGATGTCCGCCGGGGTAGAGGATGTCCGCAAGGGCAGAATCGCCGGGTTTATGACCGATCTGTCCGCGGTGAATATTTTTTGCGCTGACCCGGGAAACCGGGATTTGACCTGTGTGGAAATTCCCGCCGAAATCTTCAGCGCGCCAATGGGCGCGGTTTCGCTGGATCCGGATATGATCGGCCGGTTCAATGTTTTTCTCAGCGGACTGAAAGCCGACGGAACGCTGGCCGGCATGCAGGGCCGCTGGTTAGATACCGTTCCCGATTTGGATTCCCCGATGCCGGAGATCCCCTTGACCGGGAAGAACGGCACCCTGAAAGTCGCCACCTCTGCCGGCGCGATGCCCTTTGCCTATATGGGCGCGAACAGCGAATTGAAAGGGTACAGCATCGAGCTGATCCGGCGGTTTGCGGCGGATCAGGACATGCAGATTGCATACGCGGAAATGGAGTTCGGCGCGATGATCCCCTGCATCGTCAGCGGGAAGGCGGATATCGCCATCGCGAATATATCGATCACCGAGGAACGCAAAAAAAGCGTGCTGTTCACCGACCCTGTCTGCGATGACCGGCTCGGGATCATTACGGCGGCGAACAGTCCGGCTGACGCCGGCGGCGCTTTGGACTACACCGCCTTTGCCGGTAAACGGTTTGCCGTGAAAAACGGCACCATTTATGACGGTATCGCGACCGAGCTGATGGAAGCCTCCGAAAAGCTTCTTTTTGAGGATTATGCATCCATATACGAGGCGATACAGAAGGGCAAGGCCGACGCCGCGTTGCGCAACTATTACGCGGCGCAGATGAGCCTTCTTGATTCGGAATATACCGATTTGACGCTGACCGTTATGCCTATGGGTGTACACAAGCTTGAAATCGCTGCCATCTCAATGGATCAAGACGTTATCGACAGCTTCAACGCGTTCCTCGCCGCCCTCAGGGCCGATGGGACATATGACCAGATGAAAACCCGCTGGTTTGATGAATTTGATCCCGGCGCTCTCCCCGATATGCCGGAGATTCCCCTTTCGGGCGGGAGCGGTACGCTGACCATCGCCATTTCGAGCGATTATATGCCCTACTCATTCTTGGGCGCGGACGGCGTAAATCTGGGGTTTGACATCGAACTGGGCAGACGCTTCGCGGCGTACATAAACAAGGATATTGCGTTTGTCGACATGGCTTTTTCCGGGCTGCTGCCGTATGTCATCTCCGGAAAGGCGGATATCGCCATATCCGATATAACCATCACGGAGGAACGCAAACAGAGCGTGCTGTTCACCGACCCGTATTTTGCCGATATGTCTGCCGTCATATATAAGCGCGGGCCGGGCGGGGAGCCGGACAGCGCCGGCGGCGGCGGGGCTATCGAATGGGTTAAAAAGGGGATCGAACGCAATCTGATTACTGAAAATCGCTGGAAAATGATTGTGAACGGCCTTTTGGTGACGATGGTCATCGCTCTGGCGGCACAGCTTTTTGGCACCGCGCTGGGGGGCTTTGTCTGCTGGGTACTGACCCGCCGGAGCCGGTTGGTAAAATGGCTCGGAAACGTCTATTGCGGGCTGATACACGGCACACCGGCGGTTGTGCTGCTGCTGATAGCCTACTATATCGTCTTCGGCAGCGCCAGTATATCCAACGTGCTTGTGGCGGCCGCGGCATTCACAATGGTCATGGGCGCGGGCATCGCGCAAACGCTGAAGGGCGCTATCGAGACGGTGGATCCGGTGGAGATCGAAGCGGCGCGGAGCATTGGATTCTCGGCGTTCGGGGCCTTTCGGGCCGTCACGCTGCCGCAGGCTGTGCGCCGGGCGCTGCCGGGATATACCGGCGGCTTTGTCGAGCTGGTCAAAGCGACGGCGGTGGTCGGGTAATCGCCACCCAGGACCTGACCCGGGCGAGCGACATCATCCGCAGCCGCACATTCGACCCTTATTTTCCGCTGCTGCTTGTGGCGGCCATCTACTTGATTATAACGTCGGTATGCGTGTGGCTGTTCAAACGGATCGTGCGCAAAGTGAACGGAGGTGAGGCGGGGTGAATATCCTCTCGGTGAGAAATCTTGAAAAACGCTTCGGGAGCAATATCATACTGCAAAATATAAACGCCGATATTCAAAAAGGCGAGGTCGTCTCGATTATTGGCCCGTCCGGTACCGGTAAAAGCACCTTTCTGCGGGCGATCAACTTCCTTGATCCCCCTACGGGAGGCGAGGTGTATTTTGGCGGCGAGCGGATCACACCGGCCAATCTCGACGCCGCCCGGCGCAGGATGGGGATGGTGTTCCAGAGCT
>WRDE01000343.1 GCA_009783605.1 Oscillospiraceae bacterium | reverse complement strand
GGCGGCGTTTTTCGGGGATCGGCGGCTGTTCGGCCAGTTGCAGGACAGTCAGCATGGAGCGCCCCTTTCGGGAGTTAGGAGTTGTGGCGGCAGCTTGTCTTTATGAATATATTTTTTGAGATGTTAAAATATTCCAATTTTGTATAATTGGTCCTTTTCCCGTCCATACTGCGGACATACATAGATGCAGTGCGGAAAGGGTCGGTTCTTTATGATGATGCGTATAATAAAAGCTTTTACTGTTTCTCGCTTGATCAAGGCGGTGGCGGTGGCGTTAATTTTGGCGATGATTGTCTCGGTGCTTGGGTTTGGCGCCGATTGCGCCGCTATCCGGCGGAGTGTGCTGCGGCTGCATGTGCTGGCCAATTCCGACAGCGATGAGGATCAGGCGCTGAAGCTGAAGGTGCGGGACGCGGTGATTGATGCTGCGTCAGGCTTGGTGGGGGACGCACAGGACGAGGCCGAAGCGGTGGAGCTGGCGCGGGAACGGCTGCCGCGGCTGCGGGCGGCGGCGGCCGAAACGGTGGCGGTGGCGGGATATGACTATCCGGTGACGGTGGAGATCGCCCGGATGTATTTTACCACCCGGCAGTATGACACGGTGACGCTGCCGGCCGGCATGTACGACGCGGTGAGGGTGTCGATCGGCGCGGCGGCGGGACAGAACTGGTGGTGCGTGGTGTTCCCGCCGATCTGTCTGCCGAGCGCGGTCAGCCATAAGACGATGGAGGACGTGTTAGATGCCGGCCAGCAGGAGATCGTCAGCGTTCCGGAAAAATATGAAGTGCGGCTGGCGGTAGTGGAATGGTTTGAAGCGGCGGTGAATGCGGTGCGAGGATGGTTTTCGTAAAAAGGTTTGCAAAAAACAAGAATCGGGTGTATACTCTCTCCTTGAGTATACGCCCGATTCTTTTTATGAGGTGATCGGATTTGATTTTTGATTCCCATGCCCATTATGACGACAGAGCTTTCGGTGCCGACCGTCATCAGCTGCTGGATGAGATCTTCTCCGGCGGCGGGGTTACCGGCATTATTGACGCGTCTAACGATATGAAATCGGTGGCGGCCAATTTGGAGCTGATTGAGCGCTACCCGCGGATGTGGGCGGCGGCGGGGGTCCATCCCCATGACGCGGCGTCGATGAAGGAGGCGGATATCGGCGCGCTGCGGGCCGCCTGCACCCACCCGAAAATTGTGGCGGTGGGGGAGATCGGGCTGGATTACCATTACGCCGATTGCTGTCCACGGGAGACTCAGATATACTGGTTTGAACGGCAGATGGAGCTGGCCCGGGAGGTCGGGCTGCCGGTCATTGTCCATGATCGGGAGGCCCACGAGGACACCTGCGCGGTGCTGGAACGGTTCCGGCTGCCGGGGGTGCTGCACTGCTTTTCCGGCGGGGTTGAGCTGATGCGCCGGACGGTGGCGCTGGGGATGTATGTGGGCCTCGGCGGCGCCGTGACCTTCAAAAACGCCCGCAAACCGTTGGAGGTAGCGGCGGCGCTGCCGTTGGAACGGTTGCTGTTGGAAACCGACGCGCCCTATATGACGCCGGAGCCCTTCCGGGGCAAGCGCTGCGAGTCCCGGCATATCGCTTATACCGCCGCCGCCATCGCCAAAGCGAGAAACACCGACGCCGAAACGATACTGAAAGCCGCGGCGGACAATGCGCGGCGACTGTTCGGGATAGAAGAATAGATAATACAGGAAAATTTACTGTGTAAATCTTCCTGTATTATCTATAAAATTACAGATTCTCTTCTATATATGTGACAAGATCGGCGACCGTCCGGATCCTTTCGATTTCCTCGTCCGGGATCTCCACGTCGAATTCGTCCTCCAGCGACATCAGCATGTCGACCACATCTAACGAATCGGCTCCGAGGTCGTCAGAGATCGATGTTGCCGGTGTGATGGTCTCCTCCTCCACATCAAACTGAGTGCTCAGGATTGCCTTCACCTTTTCTAATACCATCTGCGGATTCATCCTTTCATTAATTTTAAGAAGTACGGTCGGTTGAAGACCGCGAGGCCATATAGCGTATGTTTACCGGCCACATCAAAATAGTATGCGCAAAATTCAATTTTGTCAATGGCTTTTTGTAATTTTTTTGAAATCAATTGACGGGAGGCTTATTTTTGAAGATGAAAAATCCGGAAAAACCCCCTGTTTTCGCCGTTTTAGGACATCCGCTGGGGCACAGTCTGTCGCCTTTTGTCCATAAACGTCTTTTTGCGTTGAACCGGCGGGAGGCGGCATATATCACCGCCGATATCCCTCCCGAACAGCTTCCGGAGCGGTTTCCGGAGCTTTTGGAGCGCTGCGCCGGGATCAATGTCACCATCCCCCACAAACGGCGGGTGATAGCATTTTTGGACCGGTTAGATGACAGCGCGGCCCGGTACGGGGCGGTCAACTGTATCCGCTGTACCGATAAAACGGGGTTCAATACCGACGCGGCCGGTTTCCGGATAACCTTAGAACAGGCCGGTATCCCGCTGGCCGGTGCCGCCGCGGTATTGGGCGCCGGCGGGGCTGGCCGGACATTCGCGGCGGAAGCGGCGCTGGCCGGCTGCGCGGTGACAATAGTGGCGCGGGACAAAGCGGCCGGACAGGAGACGGCGGATTTTTTGGAAAAGCTCAATAAAGATCAGGCCGCCGGAGCTGTTGAAGTAATCAGCTTCAACGAATTGGAAGCCGGCAACGCCCGGTATGATCTGCTGATCAACGCCACGCCGGTGGGGATGTATCCCCATGCCGGCGTCTCGCCGGTTTCGGAGCGGATGATTGGCCGCTGCCGGGCGGTGTTCGACGCGGTATATAATCCGGCGCAGACCGAGCT
>WRDE01000342.1 GCA_009783605.1 Oscillospiraceae bacterium | reverse complement strand
TAGGCCCGTTTGATATTGTCGTCATCCATACGGTAATAGGTGATATAGTCACCCGACCGGAGCTGCTCGATTTTTTCGATTTTCCGGATCAGCAGCAGCGCGTGGGGCTGGATCAGCGGCTGCATCTCCTGTTCGGAGGTGATCATCGGCCGGTACCCGAACACAAAGGCGTCAGGCGGCGGCACCGTGAGGATGATCCAGGCAAAAACCGCCAGCAGCGCATAGAGGGCACAGGCGGTGATCCCGGTAAAGGTCAGGATCGCCAACAGTATGCTGCCGGTTGTCCGCACCGGCTTCGGTTCGGCGGGAGACAGCCCGGGCAGCTCTACAGCGGGCGGCGGCCCGGTCAGCTCTTCGGTGGGCGGCGGCCCGGCCAGTTCCTCGGTCGGGGACAGTCCGGTCAAATCTTCGGTGAGACCAAATGCGGTCAATTCTTCGGTGAGGCCAATCCCGGTGTCCCATGACGATCCGGTATCCGCCGGGCCCGGAAGATAGCCGGGTTGATATCCGCCTGTCCTCTTCTTTTGCCGCTGTCTGCGGATAATCAACACCACGAATCCGCCGCCGAACAGCAGCACCGGCAGCCCGAACCATTTGATAATACCGCCGGCGGTCTGCAGATCCTGTCGCATGGCGGCGACCCAGTTTAACACGTAAAAGCCTTTATACCGGAATTCCCCGCTGCTGACGAGAAAATCGTCCGGCCCGTTGGCGTCGCTGGATGTGACAAAGGACCGCTCGCCGTAACGCTCCTGAATATCCTCTACCCGGCGGATCATCAGATCCCCCTGCTCGGTGACAAAGGCGATGATATTTCCCCGGAAAATGGCGGAGGGATCCACCTTTTTCAGGATGATCAGCCCGCCCTTCCGCAGACCGCCCTCCATCTCGTCGGAGGCAATCAGCGCCGGCTTAAACCCGAAGATAGTAGCGTCAGCCTGGCTGCCGCCGACGGTGACAGTATACGTCACCAAGCCGAGACAGACCACCGAGAACAGCAGGAACAGGGTGATAAGCACACTTATCACCCTGCCGATCGTTCCTTTTAATATTGTCTTCGGCGTGGTTTCCACCGCTTTGCTCCTCAATGTTATATTAGTGGCGAGTGGTTAGTGGCGAGTGGCGAGTGAATGGCAGCAATTTGATTACCGATCAATTCTAATCACTAACCACTGACCACTGACCACTGACAATTAAGCGTTCTGCGCGGCATTCTGGATATTCATCCGGGCCATTGCCAGCTTTTCATTGATGGCATTGATGTTGGCGGCCAGGGCGGCTTTGGTCCGCTCCAGCTCGGCCGCTATCATATTGATATCCTCGGATATGGCCAGCGCCGCGGCTTTGGTGCGGTCGGCGCGCCGCTCGTTTTCCTGCATCATCGTCTGGGCTTTGGTCTGGGCTTCGATAAACATCTGGCCGATCACCGTGCGGATATCGTCCATCGAACTGTTCGGCGCGCCGGTCGGCAGCGGCTGATTTAAGACGTCCTGAAGGCTCGACTGGTTGAACATCTGCTGGTTCCATTGGGGCGGCTGAACGGCCTGGGGGGTAAAATAGGCGGGCGGCGACGCGGGCGGCGCAACCTGCGTGAAACTCGGCATCACCGGCGGTATGGCTGTTTGGGCGGATATAGCCGCCGCGGTCCGGGCGGCCTGGATCTCGGCCTGGGCCGCCGCAACCGCCGCCTGGGCCTCCGCCTGGGCCAGCGCCGCAGCCGCCTGCGCTTCCGCTTTGGCCGCCGCGGCGGCCGTTTTGGCCTCCGCCTGCGCTGCCACGGTTTCCGCCTGCAGCATCTGGGCTTCCGCCTGCGCCGCCGCGGTGCGCTCCTGCGCCGCGTTGAGCCGGCCGCTCAATTCGTTGATCTTCTCCTGAAGCTTGGAAGCGGATTCCCGCTCATCCTCCAGCTGGGACCGGACATTATGGTAATCCGTCTGCCCCGCCTCCAACCGTTCCTTCATCAGATCAAAGCTCTTCTGCGCCGAAACCAACTGTTCCCGGAGCGCGGCGGTGTCGGCGCCGCCGGTTTCGGCACGGGCCGCCAGTTGATTTTTGATTACGGCGTTTTCGCCGGCTACCGTCTCCAACCTCTGGTTCAGCGACATGTAGTTGGCGCGTTCGCTCCCCAGCTGTTCCTTGAGATCGTTGTTCTCCTTGGTCAGCCGGTCCTTCATCACCATCAGCGCTTTGACTTTTTTCAAAAATTCTTCTTTTGAGTTACCGCCTGCGGCTCCCGCGTCTCCGGCCGCCTGCATGTATTCGGTGTCAGCCATTGGGTTATTCCTCCGTTACAGTTTCTGTATTTGTTGTCTCAGCCGGATCTCCCGTTTCAACCGTCTCTTCTGTTTCAGCTGTTTCAGCCGTCTCTTCTGTTGTTGTCCCGGTCGCTTCGGCCGTTGTTTCGGCGTTTTTGTATGCTATCTTGGATACCTGATAACAGCCGATCACCAATCTCGCGTCGGCGAAGGTATAGTCGCAGGTACTCATGAACAGAGCGGGGGCGCTGTAATCCGGCTGGATATCCTGCCGCGGCGGCAGCATGGAATCGCCGGCCAATTTTTTCAGGTACGCGGCGTGCTCCTCGCCGGTTTTTTCCCGGACGTCGATCATCAAAGCATTGTCATGGAGCAGCAGCACCGTGTAGGGCTGGTACAGCCGCAGATATTTTCCGTCGAATACCTCCACCAGACCGCACTGGTTGAAAAAGGTTTCGCCTTTATACTTTCTCAACTGGGTAAACATCGAGCCGTCCTTCATATTGTGCCCGTGGAGCAGTACGATGCCGGTATCGAAATCGGTGGAGCCGAGGGCGTTGGCGAAGATGGCGCCGCGCTGGGTATACCGCTTTTCGGCGTCGTATT
>WRDE01000341.1 GCA_009783605.1 Oscillospiraceae bacterium | reverse complement strand
CCGGTCTATCTTATCGACTAAATACTGCAATACTAACCGGGCGTCGGTAATGGTTACGCCGTCCTTGCCGTCCACGTCGGCCAGATCCTTCTGTATCTCTGTCAGCGTGATTTTTTGAACCAGATACTGCAAAATCATCCGGGCGTCGCCGATATCCACTTCACCGTTGGTGTTGACGTCGCCGATAATTTTCAGCGGCAGTGGCTCTTCGACGATGACGACAACCATATAGGTTCGGATGGTGACGCCGTCCCCGGCGGTGACCGTGACGGGTACGGTATTGTGACCGGGCTGGAGCGCCACCACGCCGCTGCCGGCCACCGTGGCATCCTTGCTGTTTGACAGCGCGGAGACCGTGATGCTCCCTGTGACGGCCGGAAGCGCAACGCTGTAAGCCAATATTTCGGGGTCAAACGCGGGGGTCAATATCCCCGGGCTGACCGCCAGCGACACCAGCGACGCGTCGGTGTCCGGCGGCGGATTCTCGCCGACCGTGACAATGATGGTATAGGTCTGGTTAGTAACGCCGTCCTGGGCGGTAACGGTGACGGGGACGGTGTTTGCGCCGGTCTGGAGCGGGATTACCCCGGTGCCGGATACCGTCGCGTCCGCACTATAGGCCGCCGCGGAAACCGTGACGCTGCCGGTGCCGGGGGGGAGCGAAACGGTATAGTTCAATGTTTCGGCATTGAACACCGGAGCCAGCGTCCCCGGGTTAACCGCCAGCGAGAAGAGCGACGCGTCGTTTTCATCCTCGGCGCCCAGCTGCTCGATCATGAATTCCCATAATGAGAATCCGTATTGGGTGGCGCGGGTGAGGCCGGTGAACTTCACATACCGGGCGACCGTGTTCTCCGGCAGCGGGATGACTTCGGTGCCGCCGGTGCCGGTGGTGGTCCGGTACACCTCGGTCCAGCTAGCGCCGTCCACTGATGTCTCGATATAATAGGAGGTGCCGTAGGCGGCCTCCCAGAGCAGCTGCAGCCGGTGGATCACGGTCGGATTGCCGAGGTCGATCTGCAGCCATTGGTTATTCTGGCCGGGCTGGGAGGCCCAGCGGGTGCCGGTGTTGCCGTCGACGGCGTGCGCCGGGGGGTGATAGTCGTTGGTGGAGCTTTCAAAGGTAGAAGCGGTGGCGGTCTTGCCGACCGCGATGTTTTTATATTCGGGAACCGACTGGGTGGTCAGGTCGATGGTCGCCGTTTCGCCCTTTTTCAGCGTGATCTCCCGGGCGGTATCCCCCAGCGCCGACGGGCGGACCTCCGCCGACGCGGAAATGGTCTTGATGCCCTTGTGCTGGATCAGGGTGATGGTCTGGTCGACCGCCGAGGTGATCTTCGCCTGGATCCGGCTGCGGTTCCAGGTGATCTCGTCCACCGTGATCTGGTTGCGGGCCCGCAGTCCTTTGACGGTGCCGGAGGGGATGGATTTGGGCATCGCCGGCAGCAGCTCCAGCGAGGGACCCTGTCCGTCGCCTCCTTCATCAGAGCTCATGGTCATCTCCATCTGCACCGCGTAGAAGGAATTGACCACGTCGGTGCAGAAGGTGGCGTATTTGTCATAATGGTCGGTGTTGAGTCCGTTGAAGAAGAAATCGCTCGCCATTCTCACCAATTTGGCGGTGGCCGAATCGGCGTCGTTGAGTTTGGACGCGATCATGGCGCCGTGGAGCAGCCCGTGACCGGCGTTTTCATAGTTGCCGCTGTCCTTGCGCTGCAGCGAGATATGCGCCGCGGCGGCCAGCTCCGGCGTCTTCTGCCGGGTAATGTCGCGGTAGGGCCAGACGCCGATCATCCCGCTGGAATGGCGGTGCTGGTAGGCGTTCCGGTCGGCCAGCGACGGCCAGGACCACTCGGCCAGCGCCCCCACATTGTTGATGAGCAGCGGCGGCAGGTCGTCGAGGATCGACTGCCAGACCGCCTTTTGGCCGTCGGCGTCGTCATCGAGGATATCGCAGATCTTGATTAGCGTCTCCAACCCCCATTTGGCGCCGGAGATATCGAAGGAGGAGTTGTTGACCAAGGAATACGGTACCCCGGAGGGCTGGCTTTCGGGGGAGATGGATCCGGCGAAAACCCATTTGCCGTTGGTATCCTTCAGTTTCAGGAAATCCTCATAGAAATAGCCGATCTCTTTCATCATCGGGTACAGCCGGTCCCGCAGGAAATCCACATCGCCGGTGGCCTGATAATACTCCCAAATCGGCTGCATCAGCCAGGACATTTCACCGGTGACGTATTGATAGGGGTAATAATAGCTCAGGGCCGAAATCAGGCCGGAGGAGGCACCGGGGGTGTTGCCGCCGCCGAGGGTGCCGCGGCAGCCTAACAGCTTGGTGGCGTTGGTCTGGAAACCGGGGACCCAGGCCTCGTTGAGCCAGGTATATCCCTCGATAGTCTCGTGCATGTTGCCGATGACGGCGCCGGAAATTTGCAGGTTGAGGTTGGCGTCGAGATGGTAATAGCCGCTCCAGCCCACCTCGCAGTCGCCGGCCCAGATACCCAGCAGGTCGGGGGGGCCGAGGTCGCCGGAGGAGGACAGATAGTGGTACCGGCCGGCATCGTACAGCCGCTCAAAATAGGCCAGCACCGGGTTGCCGGAAGCCTTCTGCATCGCGATCAGCTCTTCGTTGGATTTGACCCGGTCGGCCTCCGGCGCGTTGTAATCCATCGTGGCCCGGGCGTAGATCTCGCCGTGGGCGGCTTTTTGCCGCGCCAGCAGGGCGTCATAATCGTAATCAATGGCCGAGAGCTGGTCCTGAATGAGCTTTTTACCCCATTCGGTTTGGGCGTTTTTGCCGTAACGGCCGATGCGGGTCAGCAGCAGCAGCTCGTCGCAGTCGGTGACCACCAACTTGCCGTCCT
>WRDE01000340.1 GCA_009783605.1 Oscillospiraceae bacterium | reverse complement strand
GATATCTTCGGGGTATCTGCTTGAAACGGCTTCGAAAATTTCAAGCAATTCGGCACCGGTAAGTTGTATTTTCTCCACGTTTTGGAGGGATTTCAATACATTCTGCAATTGCTCCCTCTCCGTCGCTTTCGTCAGGTCAAAATATCCGTTGACACTATCACTATCAATCAACGCCAAATCCGCGCCGGTTTTGTTTTTTATCGCATCGGCGGCAAACCTGTATACATCCGGATTAATTTTTTTCACATCATTTCCGCCGGAATTTTCAGGCGGTGACGCAGGTTTATTTTCCGCGCAGGCTGTTAACGCGCATAGGATAATAACCACAAAAAGTACGCATCTGATCTTTTTCATAAAAACATATCCTCGTATAATTATAGTTTTACCGGCGGCAAAATCCGCTCCCGCGGGGAGCGGTATACTTCACAGTGAAACGCCGTACCATTTCCCATTCAATAATGTAGGCATTTTGATCACCGTCAGCTGTTTTTCAGTCGGGTTGCCGATCCAGTCGTATTTCCACCCGTCCTCATCCTTTACCATCCGGGCGGCGCAGTAGAACAGCTTGTTTTTGTCTATATTTACCGGTTTTTCGGGATATAGCACAAACATCACATAGAGGGGATTTTCTTCGCCGATGACCGGGACCTGTTCAAATCCTTCGACATTTTGCCAATATTTGGGGATACACTGTTCACTAATTTGAAAATACATATTTTTCCCCCGGGCAATATCGGGGTATTCCAGCTTTTCCAAGCTCTGCCGTACCTTTTCGGTACCGTGTTCTTCGACAAATCCATAGAATTCCTCCTCCGAGCTCTCCCCTATTATCATTTCGCAGAACGACCGCGCCAGCCTTTCGGTGGTGATTTCAAACCGGATGCGGAAGGTGGTTTCGGCGGCGGTGTACAGGAACGCTATGATCACGGCGCAGATAGCGGTAATCACGCAGAAGCGCGGCAGATTAAACCGCGGCGGTTCCGGCGGTTTTCTGACCCAGATGCGCCGGATATTGAACAAAAACAGCGGTATGACCGTCAATATCCCCAGCGCGATATAGATGATGATGGTGTTGGTCATTTGGATTGTTCCTTTTTTTCAATTCACAATTACGCACTCATCCAATCAGCCTCTTAATTATGAATTATGCTTTATGAATTGTTATAACACTTTCGCCAGGAATTCTTTTGTCCGCGCGTTCTGCGGGTTTGCGAACAGCTGCTCCGGCGTCGCCTCCTCGGCGATAATGCCGGCATCCATAAACAGCACCCGGTCCCCCACCTCCCGGGCAAAACCCATTTCGTGGGTGACTACCACCATGGTGGTGCCGGACAGCGCCAGCTGCTTCATGACCTCCAGCACCTCGCCCACCATTTCGGGGTCCAGCGCCGAGGTCGGTTCGTCGAACAGCAGGATATCCGGTTCCATCGCCAGCGCCCGGGCGATAGCCACCCGCTGCTTCTGGCCGCCGGAAAGCCGCGAGGGGTATTCGTCTGCTTTTTCCTCCAGCCCCACCCGGCGCAGCAGCGCCATCGCCTGCTCCTCCGCCTGCCCGCGGGGCAGCTTCTTGACCCGCATCGGCGCCAGCGTGATGTTGCCGGTCACGGTCATATGGGGAAAAAGGTTGAACTGCTGGAACACCATGCCGACCTTTTGCCGCAGCAGATCGATCTGTCGCAGATTCTGCATCGCCGAAACGCCTTCGATGAAGATATCGCCGGCGGTCGGCAGCTCCAGCAGATTGATACAGCGCAAAAAAGTGGATTTCCCGCCGCCGGATGGGCCGACCACGCAGACACATTCGCCGGCGCGGACCACGGCGTCCACCCCCTTGAGCACCTCCAGCTCGCCGAAATATTTATGCAGATCGACAGCCTTGATGATCGCTGAATCGTCTGTTGTGATATCCTTGTGGGAACCATCAGAAAATCGCGAAGTGGTGTGTTGGCTACTAATCATTTTCAAAACACCTTATTGTAGTATCTTATTGTAGTACCTCATTGTAGTATCCCTTGTGTTAAAGCGCTCAGAAAACCGCGAAGTGGTTTTCGTTATGTGTTGATTATCAGTCACTGCGCCGCAGTCTGCCCTCTAACTTGTTCATCCCCAGCGAGAGCACGGTGGTGACAAGGAAATAGATAAACGCGGCGCATAGCAGCGGCACGATATAATAATAGATCGCCGCGCCGATACCGGTCGCCGCTTTTGTCAGATCGCTGACGCCGATCACGCCGGCGATGGAGGTCTCCTTGAGCAATATGATAAATTCGTTGCCCAATGCCGGCAGCACATTCTTGACCGCCTGCGGGATAACGATATGCAGCATGGTCCCGCCATTAGACAATCCCAGCGACCGGCCGGCTTCGGTCTGCCCCTTATCCACCGCGAGGATACCGGCCCGGATGATTTCGGCGATATAGGCGCCGGCGTTGATACCGAAAGCGATGGCGGCCACTACCTCCACCGGCAGGTTGTTCGGTATAATCTTGCCGAATATGACAAAATAGATCACCATCAGCTGCACCATCGCCGGGGTGCCGCGGATGAAGGAGATATACCCGTTGGCAAAACCGGTAAGCATTTTGCGGCAAAACCGCGCCACAGGACCGGTGACCGGCGTCTGGGGGTTCAACAGCTTGGCGATGGCCAGCAGCAAGCCGATCACCAGGCCGATCGCCGCCGCTCCCAACGTGATCTGGACCGATTTCCAAAGCCCTTTTAACAACAGGATATACCGGTCGTCCTTTATCAACGCCCGAAATATCTCGTTGGCAAAGGATTCCACCGCGTCATGAAACCAAGTCATGAAATCACCTCTTTTTAGTGATTAGTGGATAGTGATTAGTGATTAGAATTGCGGCGATTAAGATTTAT
>WRDE01000339.1 GCA_009783605.1 Oscillospiraceae bacterium | reverse complement strand
TCAAATTTCCCGGCTTCAATCTTGGACATGTCGAGGATATCGTTGATGACGCCGAGCAGGTGTTTGGAGGCGTCGTCGATTTTGGCGAAGCAGTAATCCTTGCGTCCCGCGTCGCCGGCGGACATGCCGATGGCGGTCATGCCGATGATGGCGTTCATCGGGGCGCGGATCTCGTGGCTCATATTGGCGAGAAAATCCCCCTTGGCCCGGGCGGCGTGGATGGCCTGGTTTTCGGCCTCGGTAAGGGCCTTCAGCGTCTTGACGCAGAAGGTGCAGAAGGTATATACCAGCGCGTTCAGGCCGAGCGAGGCGATGAAGGAGATGACGTTATACAGCATCGTAAAATCCTTGCCGAGCAGATTGATACCGAACACAAACAGGACCACCGACATGCCGGCGGTTACCGTCAGGATGTGGACGGCAAGGCCCTTGGTGGAAAAATAGGTGAGCGAAACCATGGCGATACAGCTCAGGTAGATGAACAGCAGGCTGTCGCCGCCGAAGAAGACCGCGCCGAAAACCAATACGACCGCCATCAGCGTCGGCGACAGAAACGCCGCCGCCCGGGCGCTGATCCGGCTCCGCTCGGCCGCCACATGAATCGCGATGATGGCGATATCCAACAAAAAACGCACCAGCATCATCTCGATACCGTAAAACGCCAAGGTATACACCGTAGTGATCACCGTATACGCGCACAGGATCAAAAAAATATGGGGAGCGGCCTGGGTTTTGCCGCCATTCCCGAAGATTTTTTTGCGGATTAAAGCTATCATACAGCACTCCAATTTGCAATTTACAATTTGCCATTTATTCCACCGGGAATTTATCAATTTTTTCCACCAACCGCTGCAGCACATACCGGGCGTCGGTGACGGTGACGCCGTTTTTACCGTCCACGTCGGCCAGCTCTAACTGCTCGGCTGTCAGGGTGATTTTATCCACTAAATATTGCAAAATCATCCGGGCGTCGGTGATGCTGAGGGTGCCGGAGCCGCTGACATTGCCGAGAACAGTCTTTTGCGGCAGATCGACGGCAAAAAAGGCGACAGCGGTATTGCCGGCGGCGTCGGTGACGGTCACCTCATACTGCCCGCCGGCGCTGATGACATAGCCGGAGTCGATGGGTACGGCGGGTCCGCCGTCCTTTTTTATCGTCGCCGTCCCTTTGTCGAAGGCGACGGTTACGCTGTCGGTGTACGGAGCCCCGGCGGGGGCCTGGCCGTTGAGGGTGATGACCGCTTCACCGGTATGTATATTGACCGACGGGTGGTCCGAAACGGTGATCAGGTGGTTGCCGTCGGCGTCGATCACCGCCAGCCGGGTGCAGACAAGGGAAAAAGCGGTGTCGGATGTGATGGCGGCGTCCGCCCGGACCTTAAAGGAGAACAGCGCGGTATTGGTCCGGGGAAGCCCCTCTTTCCCGGTCGGGAGGAAAAGGAATATCACCGTTTGGGACTCAGGTTTATAGGTGGTGCTGAGGATATCCTGACTGCCGGCCGCGGCGGCGAGGGTTTTTGCCGAACCGGTGATATATTCCGCTTTGCCGGCTTCGGGCCGCACATCCACCTGCAGGCCGAGCAGCTCCAGCACCGCGGTATCGGCATAGTTTTTCAGCGATACCGTGACCTCCACCTCGTCCCCCGGCCGGACATCCCGGGCGGACAGCGTCCACTCCAGCTCCGGCACCGGTGCGGCGGCAGCGGTCATAGCCGGCGTCAACGGCATAAAAAACCCCGGCAGACAAACAGCCGCAAACAGGGCCAAAAAGATTTTGCTCAATGCTTTCATAATGATCGCCTCCGTGAAATAATAAAGTGATTATACTACATTAGAGAAGAAAAAACAAATAAAATTTCGGGGGAACGGATAAAATATAGCAAAATTATCCAAACCGGCGAAGATATAAAAAATAATAACAAAAATTGTAAAAAAATCAAAAGAACCACTTGTTTTTTTTTACTTTTTCGAGTATACTGTGAAATTAGAGCCGAATGAAGTTGTTTTTTTGCGCAATACGAAAAATATTGGCGTATTGGGAAAAACAACCGGCGGATAAATGTGGTTTACATCAATATAACAGTATAGAACGGCAGGTGAATACCATTGAGTGTTTCTGACAATCTAAAGCGCGGTACGGTGGAACTGGTTCTGCTCTCGCTTATTGCGGAGGAGGATATGTACGGGTATCAGCTCTCTCAGGCTCTCGACGCAAGGAGCAAGGGCGAATTTGCCCTGCAGGAGGGTTCTCTCTATCCCACGCTGTACAGGATGGAGCAGAGAGGTCTGATCTCTTCGCGCCATTTCCCGGTGGAAAACAGCAAGCGGTTCCGGGTGTACTATCATCTGGAGCCGGACGGCGTAGACTATCTGAAAAAGATAAAAAAAGAATACGCCATCATCAACCGGGGGATCATGAGCATACTGGGGACCGAAGACTTCGATGACATCGACATCGAATGATCTGTCCCCGGCGGAACCGACCGCTTATCTGAAAAATATCACGCTCAGAGCTTAGAGCTATGCAGGCATGTTGATAAACATCTTGCATAGCTCTTGTTATTTGTGCTATTGGAACGAACTGGTTTCCCGAAATTGCGTTAAAACACACTACAAAAATAGCTCCCATGTCGCAACATGGGACATATTTCTTGTGCATGTGTTGGTTAGCTGGTTTCCCAAAATTGCGTTAAAGCGCACCAAGAACGGCTCCCGCAGGAGCCGTTCTTATGATGTGTTGGTTATCACATTTGAGCCCGGAACAAATTCCCCAGAATATACACCACATCGTCGCTGTCGGCGTTGATGCTGGCGGCTTCGTTGATGCGGGAGACGTTTTGCAGCTCCGCGATGTTGGCGTTATAGCCGATGGTATA
>WRDE01000338.1 GCA_009783605.1 Oscillospiraceae bacterium | reverse complement strand
TGTCCGGCGCGTCAGGGTCGCCGTAATACAGTGTATAATACGCGTATTATACACTGTATTACGGCGACCCTGACGCGCCGGACACGTCGTTCCAGAAGCTGCTGGAAGGCAAGTATCCCGGTATCCGGAATCAACCCTTATATATCCTGCGGCCGATGAATGAAAATGAAGAAGGAATGAAAACACGCCGGGAGATAGCCGGATATATCGCCGCGGCTGGAAAGTATACCTGGACGGATTATGACGCGGATATGTGGGACTCGGGGTGTGTGTCTCCCGAATCAATCGTGTGGGGGGATCCACCGGATTATAAGGAGAATGAACTGCCGGACAAACTCATTATATTGAACGGCGAGCAGGTCACTCTAAAACACACGGGATATAGTGGCACGCCGGATGGCGATTATATTCCGGGGGATGAAGGTGTGGGCGTCACATCGGAAAAGTGGCGGGAGATGTATATGTCGGACGCGGGAGGTGAATTTTATTATATCGCCGGCACCGATCTGCTGGATGAGTATTACCATGAAGGCTGGAACAGCAGACTCCCGCGGTCAGTCAGCGCAGAACAGGCGGCCGCTCAGGCAAAGGCGTTTGCCGCAGCGTTTATCCCGGATATCGACGAGTGGCTGTATGAGGATGTGTCTCCCATGCCACATGCAGCAGAAACGGCTAATTTCTTTATCCGCTTTTACAAGGAAGCATACGGTATCCGACTGGGTTGTTCAGTAGGCCTGTATCTAAGCCCTGACGGTGAAATCCTCGGAATGTTTACCCGTTACCAGGATATGTTTACCGATTTTTCGGTGACCGAAGAACAGGTCGAGAACGCGCAAAAAAAGACCGCCGAATGGATAGCTGAAAAGAACGGCGCCGTCTTCACCCGGCGCGAACCGTATGCCCAATATTTAATGGCATATAACGGCAAGATATTTTTAACGACCCACTACACGACGCCGGACGCGGATGGGTTAGGGATGCCGGAAATGGTATATGCCTGCCCGTTAGAATAAAAATAACGGAAAAATAATAAACCCCGGGCGGCCTTCCGCCCGGGGTTTTGCTCTAATCTTCATAATGTCCTTTGCAGGAAATGATCAGGATGCCGCCTTTTTCATCCAGATTATACACCAATCGGTTCGCGTGGTCGATCCGTCTGCTCCAGGCCTTGCGGTATTTTAAGCGCTCCGGTTTCCCGACGCCTTCCGCAGGGCCGTTGCGTTGGATATCCTTCAACAGTTCATGGATCTGCTTAACGGTCTTTTTGTCCTGCTGCTGCCATGACAAATACTGTTCCCAGGCAATGGGAGAAAAAGAAAGATTGTTCATACCATTTCCTCTAATTCATCCATTGTTTTGGTTATCACATTGCCGCTTTCAAGCTGTGCCGTCGAACGGTCCAGCATGGCCAGATATTCGGCGTTTTTGGCCGCTTTCGTCAGCGCGCTATATTCCTCCAGACTGATAAGCACGACGTTTTTTTCATCCTTCCTCGTGACGATTACGGTTTCATATTGATCGGTAACGGTATCGCAAAAATTTTTCAGGTTATTGCGCAGGGTGGAATAATTGACGGCCAACATAAATATGCCCCTTTCCTAAGCAAAATCAAGTACAATTTATTGTACCATATTAATATATGCCTGTCAAGTGAAATCATTCATATTTATCCGAAAAAAGATTTTCCCGAAGAAGGGGGCGCCCTCTTGCCAAATCCGCCGTTTTCCTGTAAAATATAAGAAATTACAATTATCATTCAGGAGGGTCCCATCATGTCAGACGCCGTACTCAACCAGTTTACCCCCGCTACATATAAAGAGGAATCCGCCGCCGAACGCAAATTGAAATTCGGCATCATCGGCACCGGCTGGATCGCCGAATCCCATACCGAATCGCTGAAACGGATGCCGGACGCCGAGATCGTCGCCGCCGCCGACCTGATTCCCGGCAAAGCCGAGGCGTTTCTGCGCCGCTACGGGCTGAAGCCGGTCGACCGGTACGCCGCCGCCCCCGGTATCCGCTGCTATCCCGACCACGCGGCGATGCTGGCGGCGGAGGAGTTGGACGCGGTCTGCGTCTGCACCTATAACACCGCCCACACTGTCTGTACCGTCGACGCGCTGAACAAAGGCGTCCATGTGCTGTTGGAAAAACCCATGTGCGTGACATTGGACGAGGCGGTGGAGATCTGTCGGGCCGAAAAGGCCAACAACGCGCTGCTCTCGATCGGGTTCCAGCCCCGGATGGACGAGAACATGAAGATGATCAAAAAGATCGTCCAGTCGGGCGAGTTAGGCAAGGTCTACTATATCCAGACCGGCGGCGGCCGCCGCCGCGGTATCCCCAACAGCACCTTCATCGAGCAGAAAACCGCCGGTATCGGCGCCATCGGCGATATCGGCTGCTACGCATTAGATATGGTGCTCAACGCGGTCGGCTACCCGAAGCCGCTGACCGTCTCGGGTTATACCTCGGCCTATTTCGGCGCCAATCCCAAATACAACAACCCCGCCGACGCCGCCCGGTTCAATGTGGACGATTTCGGCGCCGCGTTTGTTCGGTTGGAGGACGATATCGTGCTGGATTTCCGCATCTCCTGGGCGATGAACTTGGACACCCCCGGCGACACCATCATCCTCGGCACCGAGGGCGGTCTGCGGATCCCCTCCACCGAATGCTGGAACGGCAGCGTCGGCGGCCCGATGATCTTATATAAGGAAGTCGCCGGCAAGCAGGTTTCCTTCCCGATCCCGCTTTGCGAGCAGAAAACCGGCCTGTTCTACCTGAAACTCCGGTCGTTCATCGACGCGATCCAAAAGGGGCTGCCGGCGCCGGTACCTTCGTCCGAGATATTGTATAATTAGGCCATTATCGACGGGAT
>WRDE01000337.1 GCA_009783605.1 Oscillospiraceae bacterium | reverse complement strand
AGGGGCGGAATCGGGCGAAAAGCCTTCAGTTGTGGGCGTTGATTCATGTTCGCCGCTTAATAAATTTCACCACCTCATACCAGAGCACCGAAACCCCGCCGGCGGTTATCGCCAGAAGCAATTGCGCCGGGGGCAGGTCTTCCATATAGAAAAACCGGCTCATCGGGGTGTAGAGAATCAGCAGGACGCCCGCCGCCGTTGTGAGGTTGATCACCCACATGACTTTATCCCTGAGCAGCTTTACCGCCGTTTTGAGTACAAATTCCCGGTTGGAGCTGTTGACCTGCACCAGAAACAGGTTGGCGGTCATCAGCACAACCAGCCCCATGGCGCGCGCCTGTCCGGCATTTCCCGAATTCATCAGGGTGAAATAATACAACCCGAAGGAGGCCGCGAAAACCGCCAGCCCCTGCACAACGCTTTTGAGAAGCATGGCCGGGGTCAGAATCTGTTCCTTCGCGGGGCGCGGCGGGCGGGTGAGTATGTCCGGCTCGGGCGGCTGGCGTTCCAGCACCACCGAGCAGGTGGGATCAATGACCAGCTCCAGCAGAACCACCTGCAGCGGGAACAGCATCAGATTTTCCGGCGCGATATTCAGCAGCGGCGCCAGCAGCGAGGCCAGCGCGATGGGGATATGGATGGTGAAAACGTAACCCACCGCCTTGCGGATGTTGTCGTAAATCCGCCGCCCGTCCCTGACCGTGCTGACAATGGTGGAGAAATTGTCGTCCATCAGCACCATATCCGCCGCCTCGCGGGAGACTTCGGAGCCTCTTTCCCCCATCGCGATGCCGATGTCGGCGTATTTCAGCGCGGGCGCGTCGTTGACGCCGTCTCCGGTCATGGCCACGACTTCTCCGTTTTCGCGAAGCGCTTTGACGATACGCATTTTGTGCTCGGGCAGCACCCGCGAAAACACGCCGGTATCCCTGACCCGACTGCGCAGCTGCTCATCGCTCATGCGGCTCAGCTGATCACCGGTGATGACCTTGTCGTGGTGATTCATGCCGATTTGGCTGGCGATGCTGGCGGCGGTCAGCCCGTTGTCCCCGGTGATCATCACCACCCGGATGCCCGCGCGCTGGCACTGGGCGATGTCCGCCCCGACCGTTTCCCGCGGGGGGTCAGCCAGTCCCACAAGTCCGCGAAAGGTCAGCCTGCAGTTCTGCAGCAGCTCCGGTATATTTCCCTGCAACTCAGGACGCATATCACCCACCGCGATCACCCGCTGTCCCTGAGAGGACATTTGTTCTGCTTTGGCTCTGGCGTTTGCCCGTTGTTCCGGCGTCAATACGCAAAGCTCCAGCAGCCGTTCGGGCGAACCTTTGGCCGCGATGATCAATTCGCCTTCGTGCCGCCAGACATGCCCCATCATTTTTTGCCGGTTGGTAAAGGCGTATTCCTTCAGCAGCTCGCCCGATTCCAGATGTTCTTTCGAGACGCCCATTTGTTCGCAATAGTCAAGCATGGCGCGTTCCATAGGGTCGTAGGCCTCGGTTTCGCAGCCAAGTCCCATCAGCTCGCACAGCTCCCGTGTATCGCCTCCCGGCGCGTATAATTCATTTACCGACATGCGGTTTTGGGTTATGGTTCCGGTTTTGTCCACGCACAGCACCGACACCGCGCCCAGAGTTTCCACGCAGGGCAGCTTTTTGATCAGTGCCTTGCGTTTGGCCAGCCGCCATGCGCCCATGGATAAAAATACCGTCAGCACCACCGGCAGCTCCTCCGGCAACAGGGACATAGCCAGGGTTATGCTGGACAGCACGGCGGCGGTAAACCGCTCCCACGGCTGACCCGACGTGTTGAACCAGGTGATGACGCCCACCGCAAAAAACAGCGTTCCGGCGATCACCGCGCACAGCCTGACCAGCCTGCCGATCTGTTTTTCCAGCGGCGTAGGGCGGTCGGGCGCCTCGGCCACAGCCTCTCCTATTTTTCCGTATTCGGTATCCGCGCCGGTTTTATCCACCAGGATATACCCACTCCCCTGCGTAGTCAGCGTACCCGCGTAGCAGTAGTCTTTGCGCCAGTAGTCGCCGGAATTGCTGGATGTCGCGGGCGTTTGGTAATCGCCCCTGCATGTTTTCCACACGCCCTGGGATTCCCCGGTCAGCGACGACTCGTCCACGCACAGATCGCTGGCCTTTAGCACAAATCCGTCCGCCGGGATTTTAACCCCCTCTTCGATCATGATCAAATCCCCCGGCACCAGCTCGGCGCTGGGCAGGTGGCATTCCTGCCCGTCACGCATGGCTCTGACCCGCGGCGCGGCCAGATTTTTCAGCGCAGCCAGGGTTTTGTCGGTCTTCCATTCCTGATAAACCTCGATGCCGATCATGCAGACTACGAAGCCCAGCATAAAACTGCCGTCGACCGGTTCTTTCAGCACAAAATAAACCGTCGCCGCGCCCAGCAGCAGCAGGAACATCGGTTCGCGGAGGATTTCAAGAGCTTTGAGAAATAAGCTCTCTTTTTTCTGCGGGGTCAGCTCGTTTTTGCCGTGGACTGCCAGCAGTTCTGCCGCTTTTTCGGTGGTCAGGCCCTGCATGGCGGTTTTAAAATCGGTCATAATGCCCTCCTCAAAATAAAAAAATCCACGGGAACATTTTACTGTCCCGCGGATCGTCAATGAATCCACTGCCGGTCGCCCGGCCCAGCCCCACGAACCGTTTTGTGCGGTTCATCGCCTGCTCAGTTGATAATAAATTATGCTAAAATGATATATTGTATACATATCATAACATGCCGCGCCGGGAATGTCAAGCGGTTTATTGATTTTTCGGCTCCTTCATGGTCAGCGAAATCCGCTTTTTGCCGGCTTCCACGCTCAGCACCCACACGTTGACGATATCCCCGACCCGGAGCATTTCGGACGGATGTTT
>WRDE01000336.1 GCA_009783605.1 Oscillospiraceae bacterium | reverse complement strand
TTACCGTCAGCGTTTCGCCGCCGCTGACATGCCCGAGAGGGAGTTTCGGCGGCGCCATGATATCACCGGTACGCTCAAGCGTCAGAATATCCAGATTCTGCCCTTCTCCTGCAAAGTACAGCTCAATAACATAGGATCCTTCCGGCAGGTTGAATTCCTTATCCGCCGGAATCATCGGCACCGACTGCGGCGCCCAGCCGGTATTTCCCGGAATGATAAAGGTACACAACACATTACCCTGCGTATCCCTCAGCCGGACGGTTTTTGAATCACTCCCGCCGGTGGCGGCGCCGAGCTCGGCTTTATAGGAACCCGATTGCGCTACATACAGCTCATACCGCACCCATTCGGTGGGATGGACAAAACAGAGCTGGGCTTTGTTGCGGCCCCGGCCGCCGGAACCGTTGGCGGGTCCGTCGGGGGGATCGGTACGCGGGCCGCCCTTGGCGTCGCCGGCGGTGTCGCCGGTGGTGTAATACGCCACATTTATACCGCCGGCCATCCAGTCAATCAAGTCGACCGTATATTTTTCCCCGGCTGTGATTTCATGGATATCGACCCAGGGCGACACTAAAATCTCCTTGGCCAGATATGTGTCCAGTGCCGCGGACAGCTTCGCCGCGGCCGTGTCGATGGCGGTCTGGGCGGCCAGATTGTTTTCATAAACCGGCTGCGCGTCATTCAACGCCGCCTGTACCGGAATTTTTGAGCCGAAGGGATATTGCCCTTTCCCGTTGCCTTCGGAGGTGTCGGCCAGCGTTTGAATCGCGGTGTCGATGATTATGCTTAACATGTCTTTATCCGTAAGCAATTGCAAGTCATAATATGCTTGATAAATCCCCGTATACGCCTGATGGACCGTTTCGGCGCCGGCGGTTTGAACGACGGCCTTTGCCGCCGTGACGGTGCTTTGGAAGGCGCTCCAGCCCGGCTCTAAGATATCGCCCTTGGGCAGCGCTTCGGCGCTGCCGATCAGCGATTGCAGATCGGCAAAATTGGCTTTTTTACGCAGGGTATAGCTGTCTACAAGGGCATTCGTATCCGCCCGGTAGGTGTTGAAGGTCAGCGTCCCGCCGTCGACGGTCATGATCGAATACTGCGCCGCCCGGACCGTGCTGGCGCCGGCCTGGAAAGCGACCCAGGAGAGCTTGGGCAGCGTCACGTCATACAGCTTGCCGCCCGAACCGGAGGACAGGGCGGTATACAGCGTTCCGCTGGATGAAATATAAGCGCCGCCGGGGTTGGCTCTGGCGAAGTCATTGCCCAGCATGGACGGCATTTGTTTATATTGCGCCTTGTCATCCTTCATAAAATGCGAACGCGCGTAAATATGGTCATGGCCGTTGACGGCCAGGTCAATGCCGTATTTGTCTAACGCCGGATAGAACCGATCGCGGATGTCGTAGGAATCGTGGGCGCCGCCGGTGGGATTGGCGTGATCGCCCGAGCCATAGATATCGTGGTGGAACAGCGCGATTTTCCAGACCGCGCCGGGGTGGGAGTCGGTCGCGTCCTTCAGCAGCTGATCCAGCTGAGCGGCGTTGCTGCTGTTGGAATTGATCGACATATACAGCGTGTTGCCGTAGCTGAAGTAGTATCCGCAGCCGCCGCCGGTGGCGTTCAGGTTTTTGCCGGTATTGGGCTGGTTGAAAAAGTGCTTCAACAGCTTTTCTCCGGAACCCCAGTTGTCGTCATGATTGCCGACGGTGGGCATGACCGGCAGGCTCCGCAGCTCGGGCGGGGCGAAATAGCCGGCCCATTCCGCCTGACTGTCCCCATATTCGGTAAAGTCGCCGGCTACCATCATAAAGCTCGGATTCCCGGCCCGGGCTACCGCTTTGGTCAGGCAGTCCTTCCACCCGTTTGTCGGACCGGTAATCATATTATCGGTGCCGATCTGCGGGTCAGCCATGCCGATCACGCTGTAGGCGCCGGTTGGATTACCGGTTTTGAAGGTATATATATCGCTCCAGGTTTCGCCGTCGCCGACCCGGTAGGCATATACGGTATCCGCCGCCAAACCGGTGGCGGTAACCTTATTGCTGTTGAACCCGTGCCCGGTTACGGCCGCCTGTACGCCGCTGAACAGCTGCGCGCCCGCCGGCATGACATCCGCGGCCGGCAGATCGGCGGCTTTGGCCAGCTGCACCCGGGCTTTGTCGAACTTCCCGGTTATGGTGAACCAGGCGAAATTCATTTGAGCGGCGTTGATCCCGGGGGTCAGCGACAGATATTGGAAATCGTCGGTTTCGATTTCGGTGTAGGCGTCCACGATCCGCAGATAGCGGTAGTAGAAACGGTAATCGGTGTTGGGGTTGTAATCGTTCCCGTCCGGCGCGATGCAGACGCCGATGTAATCATAGGCGGTCAGGCCGTGGGGAAGCTGGGCATAGAGGGTGAGCCACTGGTTCATGGATGCCGCCGGCCAGGGCCCGTTGCTGCCGAAATTGGAAAAGCTGATGTTGGCGCCGCCGGTGGCGTCCTTTTGCAGGTGGAACCCGATGCGGCTGGTGTTGCGGTTGATGTTTTTGGTCAGCACTGCCATACTGGCCGCGTTGGCCGGCAGTATATCGATGGCGATAACCCTGCCGCCATATGCCGACAGGTCGATTTTACCCGCTTCATACGGATAGAACCGCCGGTCGAAATACCGTTCGGAGCCGGTGATCTTGCCCTTTTCAAACAGCGACACCTGCCGGGTATTGCCCAAATCAACCGGGTCGGCTGCCAACTGCTGGTTGATCATACCGTCCGGCGCGTAGTTGACGGCGTTGACCTCATCGCCGTACGCAATCACATAATCCGCCTGCTCATCCAGCGGAATGTTGAACACATCGTCACCAAAAGCGGTAATAACCGGAAAGGCGACTGCCAGCAATCCGGCCAGCATAGCGATGGTCAG
>WRDE01000335.1 GCA_009783605.1 Oscillospiraceae bacterium | reverse complement strand
CCGGTCCAGAAACAGTGCCACCGCCTGTTCATTGGCGGCGTCGACCGCCGCCGGGTACAGCCCGCCCAGCGCCATCGCCCGGCGCCAGATTTGTAGCGCCGGAAACGCCTCATTATCCGGTTGATAAAAAGTCAACCGCCCGATTTCGGCCAGATCCAGCTTTGGCGCCGGCGAGGGGATACGCTGCGGCCAGGTCAGCGCGTACTGGATCGGCAGCCGCATATCCGGCAATCCCAGCTGTGCCAGCTGGGAGTTGTCGGCGAACTCCACCAGGGAATGGATCACCGACTCCCGGTGGATCACCACGTCGATCTGCTCCGGCCGCAGCCCGAACAGCCACCGGGCCTCGGCCATCTCCAACCCCTTGTTCATCATGGTGGCCGAATCGACCGTGATCTTGTCGCCCATCTCCCAATTGGGATGCCGCAGCGCCTGTTCCGGCGTCACCGCTTCTAACTCGGCCGCGGTTTTCCCGAAAAACGGCCCGCCCGACGCGGTCAGAATGATACGATTTATCGGGTTATCGGGCGGTTCATCCTCTGCGGAGGAATGGCCCTGTAAACATTGAAAAATCGCCGAATGCTCCGAATCAATCGGCAGCAGCCGCACCCCCTTGCGGGCCGCCGCCGCCATCACGATTTCGCCGCCGGCCACCAACGTCTCCTTGTTGGCCAGCGCCACGTCATATCCGGCCTCAATAGCCGCCAGCGTCGGCAGCAGCCCGGCGATCCCGACAATGGCGTTGACGACGATAGCGCCAGCGGCAATATCACCGGCGGCAATATCATTGCCGCTTCTTTCCAGCGCGGCCACCTCAGCGATTCCTTCGGCCCCCGCGAGAATCCGGGTGCCGGTGTCGGCCACCCGCGCCCGCAGGTCGGCCGCCGCCGTTTCATCATACAGCGCCGCCGCCCGCGGCCGGAATTCCCGGATCTGCTGCTCGATAACACCGACATTCCGCATCGCCGCCAGCCCAACCACCGGCCAGCCTAACCGCCGCGCCACATCTAACGTCTGGATGCCGATCGAGCCGGTGGAGCCTAAAAGCCGGAGGGTTTTGGGAGTGGCGAGTGGTGAGTGATGAGTGGTGAGTTGGGGGTCTTTGGGATTGTTGGCAACTATTGTATTTATCATCACTCCACACGCCTTTTATACATTTCAGTTTTATAAGCGACCGCAGGCCTCTCTAATTCCGAATTATCAGCGGAAACTCCCGCACCACCACAAAAATCATCGGCGCGGTCAGCATCAGCGAATCCAGCCGGTCCATTACCCCGCCATGCCCCGGCATGATGGCGCCGTAATCCTTGACGCCGTAGTGGCGTTTGACGGTTGAGGCGAACAGGTCGCCCAGCACCGACACCGGCGCCGCCGCCATCGCCAGCAGCGCCACCCGCAGATAGTTGACGGTGTATACCGCATCCTGCAAGCCGTTCAGATGGACGCCCTGATATACCCAGGCGGCCGCCAGCGCCGAAAGGATCGAGATGACGATGCCGCCGGCCAGCCCCTCTACCGTCTTTTTCGGCGAGATGGCCGGACAGAGCTTGCGTTTACCGAAAAACGTCCCGGTCAGATAGGCCCCGGAATCGCATTGCCAGATCATCAGCAGGGTCAGCAGCATATAAAACGTCCCGTGGTCCGGGGCCGCCCGCAGATACCCCAGCGCGGCGATTGAGACCGGCGCGATAACGGTCAGCATAAATAGCAATCCGGTTTTTTCAACCGACAGCCGCCGATGATACTTAAAATGTGTCCCGATCAGTACAATACTATGCGCCAGAACACACCCGTAAGCAAAAAGACGGCCTTCCGACGCCAAAAAAAACGGCGCGAAAACGGCAAACAGCGCCGATGAGACAATCACCGGCCTGAACCGTCCGCCCCCGGTCGCCCGCAATATCTCCATCTCCGCCGCCGCGCCGGCAAACGCCAGCGCCAGCTGCAGGATAATCACCGGCAAAAACGCCAGCACCACCACAATAGCGCCCAGCACCGCGCTGGAGAGGATACGGGTCTTCATAGTTGACATCCCCTTTTCAATGCATAATGCAGAATCATGCAGAATCTTTTTGAGTGCGTTTCATTATGCATTATGCATTTATTTCAGACTCCCCCAAACCGCCGGTTCCGCGCCGCATATGTCCGCAGCGCTTCATCCATGTCTTCGGGTGTGAAGTCCGGCCACAGGATATCCATGAATACCATTTCGGCGTAGGCCGCCTGCCAGATCAGGTAGTTGGACAGCCGCAGCTCGCCGCTGGGGCGCAGGATCAGATCCGGGTCGGGCTGGCCGGCGGTATAGAGATGGTTTTCAATCATTTTTTCGCCGATCTCCTCGGGTTTGACCGCGCCCCGCTGGATTTCCCGCCCGATTTTCCGCATCGCGTGAACCAGCTCATCCCGGCCGCCGTAATTGACCGCGATATTCAGCTGCATCCCGGTCTTGTTGGCGGTTTCGGCCTCCGCCTCGGCGATCAGATCGGTCAGCTCCCGGGACAGCCGCGACAAATCCCCGATAAACCGCGTCTTGATATTCTCCGCCTTAAAATCCGCCAGCGATTCGATCAGATGATCCCGCAGCAGCCGCATAATGCCGCTGACCTCTTCAGCCGGGCGGCTCCAGTTTTCAGTGGAAAAGGCATAGACAGTCAGCACCTTCACCCCGCGTTTCTCGCAGTGCTTGGTGATGGTGCGGAACACCCGCGCGCCGGCGGCGTGTCCGGCCGTCCGCGGCAGCCCCCGCCGCCGCGCCCAGCGCCCGTTGCCATCCATAATAACAGCCACATGCGCCGGCAGCTTCTCAGGCGGAACCGAAAATTCCGCCGAATGTTTTCGTTTAAAAAAATTCATCATGATCTACAATTAACCGTATGATGAGGATTACAAGGGCAGACACAAGGTCTGCCCCAACTG
>WRDE01000334.1 GCA_009783605.1 Oscillospiraceae bacterium | reverse complement strand
CTCATTTTTTGTGCCGCCTTTCCCGGCGGCACTCCATTAACGGGTTGTGTGTTTTGCAGATTCGCGCAAAGCTCGCGCTCCAAACAAATCCGCAATGATCATTGTTTAATTTTCAAGGTCCGGAGGTAAATGCGTCACGCGCTCATCCCATTTTATCTCAGCACTGTGGCCTTCACCGACACGACCACCGGCTCTGCCGTTTTTCTCTGGGTTTTGTGACGCGACTGCTATAATAACAGAACAAATCGCTCTTGTCAAGTATAATTTTTGGAAAATTGACGTGAAATTTTTACACTCGTTTTTTTCAGATATTCTTCTTCAATATTTACATGCCGGCATCCTTATGATACAATACCTTATATTATAGATTTTGCGGGAATGGGGAGAAAAAACTCTTTGAATCATACGGCTTTTCCAAAAATTTCGCTTGCCATTGACAATTGTTTCTGCTCAAAACGCTGGACCAGACCGGCCGAATGGATGGTGCTGATCCGGGATATGGGCGTGACGCTGATCGAAGCGAGCGCGGATACCGAGTGCGATCCGCTGTACATGGGCGCGGCATACATGGCCGATTGGGCCGGTGAGACCGAGAGGGCCGCCGCTGAGCTGGGAGTCCGTATCGCCAACCTCTATTCGGGACACGGCACTTACGCCACATTGGGGCTGACCCACACGGATGAACGGGTCCGCGCCCGGATCCGCGACCGGTGGATAAAACCGCAGATGGCGCTGGCGGCGCGGCTTGGCGCCGGGTTCGGCTTTTTTACCCATGCCATCCCCGATTACGCGATGCGGGATTCCGAAATCTACGCCGGTTATCTCAATCTTTTATATGATACCCTGGCTGATATCGCAGTATACGCACAGGAAATCGGTTTGAGCGCGGTGAGCGTGGAACAGATGTATTCCCCGCATCAGCCGCCCTGGACGCTTTCGGGAGCGGATGAGCTGCTGCGCGAAGTTTTACAGCGGAGCGGAACGCCTATGTATCTGACGTTGGACACAGGGCATATGAACGGCCAGAAAAATTTTCAAAAAACCGCTGAGCAGGACTGGCTGTATGCCGAACCCCGGGATGCCGATCATATCGCGTGGCTCCGCCGCTTTGCCTGTTATTCGCCGATTATCCACCTGCAGCAGAACGACGGGATTTCCTCGCCCCACTGGCCTTTCAGCGCGGCCTATAACGCGAAGGGGATTATCCGTGCCGAAGCGGTGCTGGCGGCGATCGCAGAATCTTACGCGCAGCCCGATACCCTACCCGGTCTGCCGCGCTGCGAACATATCCTGCTGACCCTCGAACCCTTTATCGGAACCGCCGCCGTCCCGGGTGCCGCCTTGGACGAAATAGCCGAGTCGGTCCGGTACTGGCGCGGGTTTATTCCGGAGGACGGTATGGCGCTGGATAAGATAGTGGGGGGAATTATATGAAAACCGCGGTCATGTACGGCGCCGGCAATATCGGGCGGGGGTTTATGGGGCAGCTGTTTTATCAGAGCGGCTATCGCACCATTTTTATTGATATCGACGAGGGCATTGTCTCCGCGCTGAACGCCCGCGGGGCGTATCCTTTGCGGATCGTCAGCAACGGCGGCGTTTCCGAGAGCCAAATCGCCGAGGTGAGCGGTCTTTTGGCGGCGGATAAATCTGCTGTCGCCCGGGCGATCACCGGCTGTGATATCCTGTGTACCGCCGTAGGGGTCAATGTCCTGCCAAACATCGTTCCGCATATTGCCGCGGGGATAAAAGAACGCGCCGGCACGGGGACTGAACTCAACATCATCATCTGCGAAAATAAAATTCATGCCGGCGGCTGGCTGAGAGATATGGTGAAACAGGAGCTGGGACCGGAACATGACGTGTATATCGACGATAAAATAGGGTTTGTCGAAGCGTCGGTGGGGCGGATGGTCCCGGCCCCCACCGACGGGATGAAGGAGGGCGACCTATTGCGGGTATGGGCGGAGCCGTATTATACCCTTCCGGTGGACAGGGCCGCGTTTAAGGGAGCAATTCCCGCTATACAGGGTATGCTGGCCGAATCGGATTTTGAATATCACATTCAAAGCAAGCTGTTTCTGCACAATATGGGGCACAGCCTCACCGCTTATCTCGGCAAATTAAATGATTATACCTATATATATGAAGCGGTCAGCAATGAGAACATCCGGCATATCGTCAGGCAGGCGATGTACAGCTCTGCCCGGGCGCTGTCGTTTGAGCACAAAAAACCGCTTGATGACGTTTTGGCGTATGCGGACGATTTGTTAGACCGGTTCGGCAACCAATATCTGATGGACACGGTGGAACGGGTCGGCCGGGACATCCGGAGAAAGCTCGGGGAACACGACCGGTTAGTCGGCGCCGCCCGCCTTTGCCGCAAGCACGGGATAGATACTTTATACATCAAATTGGGTATCGCCGCCGCGCTGTTGTTCGGGGAGGAATTTGATCTTTCTGGGTTGAATTTAGACGACATATAAAAATGCAAAAAAGGCATCCGTCCGGTGTGTCGGATGCCTTTTTTTGTTTCCATCAACGCACTATGATCCGCTCACCGGTTTTTATGACCGGCTGGGCGTCAGCTTTTTCCAGCGCCTCCGCAAAATCATACCCGAAAATCCGTTTGCCCGGGCACAGCTCCGCCAGCGGCACCAGCACAAACCCACGCCGCCACATCCGCGGGTGCGGCAGCGTCAGCTCCGGGCCGGACAGCGTGACGCCCTCCATCAGCAGGATATCGACGTCCACGGTACGCGGCGCATTATGATACGGCCGCTCCCGACCCAAAATATTTTCGACCGTCTGGCAATGCGCCAGCAGCGCCAGCGGCGTTAGCCCGGTTTCCCCTTTTACTACTATATTATAATATAACGGGTCGCCGGGCGGACAGCCCACCGGATCTGTTTCATACACCGAAGAAACGGCGGAT
>WRDE01000333.1 GCA_009783605.1 Oscillospiraceae bacterium | reverse complement strand
TTTGGACTATTCTTTTCTTCAAACTCCTTCATAAACGCCGCCAGCTTTTCCACGCCCTCCATCGGCATCGCGTTATAGATCGACGCGCGCATGCCGCCGACGCTGCGGTGGCCTTTGAGGTTGACAAAACCCGCCGCCGCAGCCTCCCTGACGAATTTGGCGTCTAACTCCTCGCTGCCGGTTACAAAGGTCACGTTCATCATTGACCGGTCGGCTTTGACCACCGGACCTTTGAACAGCGCCGACCCGTCGAGACAGTCATACAGCACCGCCGCCTTTTTCTCATTAAACGCCTTCATGCCGTCCAATCCGCCCATATCGTCCCGGATCCATTCCAGCACCAGCCCGGCCATATAGATGGTATAGCAGGGCGGGGTGTTGTACATCGACTGGTTGTCGGCATAGGTCTTGTAGTTGTACATGGTCGGGGTAAGCTCCCGGGCGCGGCCGATCAGATCCTCCCGGACGATCACCACCGTCAGCCCCGCCGGCGCCATATTCTTCTGGGCGCCGGCATACAGCAGCCCGAATTTCGACACATCTAACGGCTCGCTCAGGATACACGACGAGATATCCGCCACCAACGGCACATTGCCGGTCTGCGGCAGCTCGGTGAACCGGGTGCCGTAGATGGTGTTGTTCAGGCAGATATGGAAGTAATCGGCGTCCGGCGTAAAGGTCGCCGGATCCGGTTTCGGGATATACGAAAACGCCCGGTCCTTAGACGACGCCACCACACAGGTGTCGCCATACCGCGAGGCCTCCTTCCAGGCGTTGGTCGAAAACTGCCCGGTCAGCATATAATCCGCTTTACCCGACCCGTTCATCAGGTTCAGCGGCACCATCGCAAACTGGGAGGTGGCGCCGCCCTGCAGGAACAGCACCTTATAGCTATCCGGGATTGCCATAACCTCCCGCAGCAGCGCTTCACATTTCTGGATAATCGGCTCATAATTCTTGGACCGGTGGGACATCTCGGCCACCGACTGGCCGCTCCCCCGGTAATCCAGCATCTCCGCCGCCGCCGTCCGCAGCACCTTTTCAGGCAGCACCGAAGGCCCCGCCGAAAAATTATACACTCTCGCCATAGATTCCATCTCCTAAATATTTTGTATCTATACTATTATAGCGAAAAAATCCGAATAGTCAACAGGGAAACGCGAAAAAGATGAGAGATTGTTAAATTTTTGTCAATCCTGCCAAATTGACGATCCAGAACCCCTGTTAAATCTGTCAGGACCTGTAAGGACATCGGACAAGCCGGGCAAAAAGACTTGACAAATTTTATTTTTCCGCTTATAATAAAAGCAGCAAGGGGACTTGGCCGTTAAACGGTCACCCCGCTCAGTGTTTTAGCATGTAGCCGTTCACTTTGTTGGGGTGGGACGGCTACCTTGCTTTTTGGGCGTTAAGTATGAATATTATCAGTAGAATCACCAAACAAATGATAATCCGAAATATCCGCTTGAAACGTTCTCCCATAAGCGCTCACCTGCCTCGCTCCCGCAGCCGCGGGGATAAGGCGGGGTAACCAATCCACAGCAAGCCCCCTTGCTGCAGGATTAGATTATACCAACTTTGACCAATTGTGTCAAGAATTATGAAGAAAATGCCCGAGAAATGGCATAAAAAACCGCCTGCCGCAGCAAAACTCACGGCAGGCGGTTTTTTTATCTCATTTCCGGTCGGTCAATCCCGCGATATAATCCAGACTTACCTTATACTGTTTCGCAAGCAAGATCGCGATATTGAACGGGATTTCCCGCTCACCAGTCTCATACCGGGTATAGGTCGTTTTGTGCATGTGGATGATTTCGGCGATCTGCCGCTGGCTCAAATCGGCGTCCTCTCTCAAATCCCTTATTCTTCTATATGGCATAATGATTCTCCTGTCAATAACATGTATATTGACAGTTTACACCGTATGGTGTAGAATCATATTCCGCGAACACCGTGCGGTGTACACGGAATATGATTTTGAGGAGAGCGGGTCATGGAATGCCATACATGCGCGAACTGTAAACATTTTCGGTTACATTATATAGTCAAATTTCTACCCGCACAGCCGCCACAGCAGCACCCCGAACGCCCGCCAGAAGGTCATCCGCTCCACCTCCCGGTCGGCGCGTAGCGGCCGGGCGGCCAGTTCTTTGCCGTCCAGCATAATCCGGATCCGGCCGATGACCTGGCCCGGCAGCACCGGCGCCTCGATATCCGCCGGCAGCACCACCTCGGCGGTGATCTTGTTCTCCTGCCCCTTTTTGATCAGCAGTGGCTGGGCGTCGTCGGGGACCGGCGTCACCGTCTGTTCGGTGCCGTGCAGCACCCGTACCGGTCCCAGCTGATCCTCGCCGATGGACGGCGTATAGATCGCGTAGTTGGCGAACCCGTAATCTAACATCTTCCGCGCGCCGCCGAACCGCTCGTCGGTGGTCTGGCAGCCGAGAATCACCGATACCAACGCCAGCCCGTCCCGTTCGGCGGTGGCGGAGAGACAGTGCCCAGCGGCGGCGGTAGTACCGGTTTTCAGCCCGGTCGCGCCGCTGTAATGCCGGATCAGCCGGTTGGTGTTGACCAACCCCGATTCGCCGTTCCGCAGCGTATCCATCCAGACGGTGGTGTATGCGGTGATCTTCTTATGGGTCATCAGCTCCCGGGACATCACCGCCACGTCAAGCGCGCAGGAATACGCGGCGTCATTCAGCCCGCTGCTGTCCAAGAATTTGGTGTTCTCCATCCCCAGCTCGGCCGCCCGCTCGTTCATCCGCGCCACAAAACTCTCGATCGATCCGCTGACATATTCGGCCAGCATGGCGCAGGCGTCGTTGGCCGAGACGATCACCACCGCCTTCAGCAGGTCGTTGACCGACATCACCTCCCCCTCTTCCAGCCAGATCTGCGATCCCCCCATCGAGGCGGCGGCGGCGGAACAGGTCAGCATATCGTCATA
>WRDE01000332.1 GCA_009783605.1 Oscillospiraceae bacterium | reverse complement strand
TTACGTGAATGGCGGATACAATGGTTGCGTGTTCAAAAGTGTAGTATTGGTAGCCGTTTTCACTTGTGAAAACGCTTTTATTGACTGTTATATCCCACCAAGCGCTGTCGGTGCCGTGTCCGTGGTCAGTCGAATTGGTCATCAATTCGCCGTCATAATTAAATCTGCAAGCGATAAAACCATGTTCGGGGGGTGTATAGAACAGACATATTCCACATGAACGGCAATCATAGCAATACTCAAACTCAGCCGGTACAATGATTTTCCCCTCAACATCAATCACGCCCCATTTATCGTTTTGCCTGACCGCCCACATCCCCGACCAGCCGATCGGCTCCATGACATCATAATTGTAATACGGCATGGCGTACCAATAGAGATTGTCGGTTCCGTCGACCTTCATGGAGGGGGATTTTTGGAAATAGAGCGGACCCGCTGCATTGATTTCGGCGATGACAGGGGTGTAAATCTCGGTTTTCGGGAAAGTGGGTGCGGCGGTCGGCTTGGTGGTGGGTTCGGCGGTTGGCCGGGCAGTTGGCCTGGCGGTGGGCGCTGTGGTTGATTCAGCGGCGGCGGTTGTGGTGTCTTCGCTTGAAGGGACGGAAGAGGGATCTTCTGCGGGGCTGCAGGCCGCGCATACGCAGATGAGCAGCGCGGCGACAGCGGCGGACAGTAACTTTTTCATCAATAACACCTCCGGTTTTTTATCTTTGTAACTTCATTATAACCGGGTAATTTATCCTGTCAAGGAAGGTTACGAAACTGTAATAACTTAAAATAACGAAACAACGCGTCCGGGTGTTTCTCGACATGGAATAAACCGGCGATTCCGCCAGGAAAACGATCAGAAACCAGAGAAATTTTCTGTTTGTGAACAAACTGTTAAAACAAACAGAAAAGCGGGACATTTATCAAGATTACCGTTGACAAATGTTTCCGCTTATATTATTATACTATACTGCACAACAATGGGGGCATTCGGCCGATTCCCCAAAAAGCATAACACAAACGCAAAAAAAATGCAAGCATTTTTTTAGTGGCGAGTGACGAGTGGCGAGTGGCGAGTAAAGGATCGCCAACCACTTGCCACTAATCACTCGCCACTAACCACTAAATAATACAGGAGTGAACGGGCGGATGGCAGAATTGGCGGACATGAAGCGGATCGAGCTGGGCAATTCGGTGCGGATGAGCTTTTCCAAGATCAACGAGGTACTGGAGATGCCCAACCTGATCGAGGTCCAAAAAAATTCCTACAACTGGTTTTTGACCGAGGGGCTGAAGGAGATCTTCAGCGACGTCTCCACCATTACCGATTATACCGGCAACTTAGTGCTGGAATTTATCGATTACCGGTTGGACGATGCGCCCAAGTACACGGTGGAGCAGTGCAAGGACCGGGACGTCACCTTCGCGGCGCCGCTGCGGGTGAAGGCCCGGCTGCTCAACAAAGAAAACGGCGAGGTAAAGGACTCGGAGGTCTTCATGGGGGATTTCCCGCTGATGACCCCCAGCGGCACCTTTGTGATCAACGGCGCCGAACGGGTCATTGTCTCCCAGTTAGTGCGCTCGCCGGGGGTCTATTTCGACATGGAATACGATTCCACCGGCAAGCGGCTGTTTTCGGCCACCATCATCCCCAACCGGGGCGCCTGGTTGGAATATGAGACCGATTCCTCCGATGTTTTCTATGTCCGGATCGATAAAAACCGCAAGCTGCCGGTGACGGTGTTCGCCCGGGCGCTGGGGCTGGGCTCCGACGCCTCGCTGTTGGAATTCTTCGGCGAGGACGAGCGGATACTGTCCACGATCGAGAAGGATATCACCAAAAACACCGAGGAGGCGCTGTTGGACGTCTACCGCAAGCTGCGCCCCGGCGAGCCGCTGACGGTGGAGAACTCCCAGCAGCATTTAGAGTCGCTGTTTTTTGACACCCGGCGGTATGACCTGTCCCGGGTGGGCCGTTATAAATACAATAAAAAGTTGGGCATCGCCAACCGGCTGGCCGGCTGTACATTGACCCGTCCGCTGGCCGATCCGATAACCGGCGAGCTGCTGGCCGAACCCGGAGAGGTCATCACCCGGCCCCGGGCGGTCGAGATCGAGGACGCCGGCGTCACGGTCGCCTATGTAAAATCCGGCGACCACAACGAGGACTGCGAGGTCAAGATCGTCAGCAACGGCATGGTGGATATCAAAAAGTTCGTGCCCTATGATCTGACCGGCCTCGGGGTCAACGAGCGGGTCAGCTTCAAGGTGCTGCGCGGGATTCTGGAAGCCGGCGGCAAAGAAGAGGCGATCAAAGCGGCCATCAAGACCAAGATCCACGACCTGATCCCCAACCACATCACGGTGGACGATATTCTGGCGTCGGTCAACTATCTCAACTGTCTCGGACACGATATCGGCATGATTGACGACATCGACCATCTCGGCAACCGCCGGATCCGGTCGGTGGGCGAGCTGCTCCAGAACCAGTTCCGGATCGGGTTTTCCCGGATGGAGCGGGTGGTCCGCGAACGGATGACGCTGCAGGCCCAGGATATGGACGTGATCACGCCGCAGGCGCTGATCAATATCCGCCCGGTGGTTGCCGCTATCAAGGAATTCTTCGGCTCCTCGCCGCTGTCCCAGTTTATGGATCAGAACAACCCGCTGGGCGAGCTGACCCATAAGCGCCGGCTGTCGGCCCTCGGCCCCGGCGGCCTGTCGCGGGATCGCGCCGGGTTTGAGGTCCGGGACGTCCATTACAGCCACTACGGCCGGATGTGCCCGATCGAGACGCCGGAAGGCCCGAACATCGGCCTGATCTCCTATCTGGCGACCTTTGCGCGGATCAATAAATATGGCTTCATCGAGGCGCCGTATTTGAAGGTGGACAAAGCGACCGGCCGGGTCACCGATCAGGTGGAATACATGGCCGCCGACACCGAAGACGAATTCTTGGTGG
>WRDE01000331.1 GCA_009783605.1 Oscillospiraceae bacterium | reverse complement strand
CGCCTGTGCGCTGATTCTAATCGGGTGCGAAAACCCACCGGCTCCAGCCATTGCAGTAATTGGTTTCCCGAAATTGTGTAGGAGCGAACCAAAAACGGCTCCCGCGGGAGCCGTTTTTATGATCCTTGACGCGGTCAAAATGTGTTGGTTATCAGTATTGATACCGCGACTCATCCGCGGCCTTGTTGCCGGCGGCGCCCTGCCGCTCGCTTCTCTCCAGCTCCTCCGCGATGTAGTCGGGCACCTCCACCTCGACCCCGCGCTGGATCAGGAAGGAATGGCCGTTGACCGATACGAAGACGTCGTCCTTATACCCGTCGTTGTCCTTAAAGAGCTTGATCTTGACCCTTTTTGACCCTTCCGCCTTTACTGTCTTTGCCATCATGATGACTCCTTTACATAAAAGTATATGTTATTATTGGTTTCCCGAGATTGTGTAGGAGCGAACCAAAAACGCCGCCGCATATAAGCGGCGTTTTTATGCTGTGTTGGTTACTCTTACTCGTCTTGGTTCCCCTTGATCTCCTCATCCTTGGTCAACGCGTAGCCGGTGCAGGACTCGATACGGATAAGGTATTGCTCCACCAAACGTTTCACCGCGCGGGTCGCCTTCCAGCCGCAGGAGCTGCGCTGGTTCAGCGGGTCGTTGCCGTAGCCTAACTGCTTGACGATATGCTGCAGCCCGCCGCCGGTGATCTCGGTGATGGCATAGGCATGGGCGCCGAAGATGAGGGTGGAATAGACGTCCAGCTTGTCAGGCGCTGTGCCGGCGGCTTGCTCAAACACCTTCGCCTGCGAGCTCTCGACGAACCGGACGCCGGCGATCTTGCCCAGCTCCCCGTCATAGATGTTGTCCTGGTTGCCGTACATGTGGACATCGATCCAGCGCTCGTCCTTCATCAGGTCATACGCCACATAGGGGTGGACGATGGCGACAAATGCGTCGTCGATCGGCTCGGCGTTCTGCATCTTCAGCGCGGCGGCCACCCGGAACACCAGGTCGACCGTCAGCTTATCGGTGCCGGCAAGCGAGGCGCGGGTGGTTTTGCCGTTGGGCCGCCACACGTTGCGGCCGTTGTTCAGCTCGTCCCGGGTGATGCTGTCCAGCGTCTTGCCGGCCTGCGCGCCCAGCAGCTTGGTCGCCTGGACCACGTTGTTGTCGATGGCCGACAGCTGGAGCATATCGGTGAGCTGGATATAGTCGCCGTACTGCTCGACGCTGGCCTTATAGGGCTTGACCGTCAGCTTGTTGCCGGTGGGGGTGATCCCCTCCTGGATCGGCCCCTCGAGGTCCTCCAGCGGCTCGTATTTGCGGAACTCGATGACCTTGCCCTTGTTGGCCGGGATCGGATACTTGTCGGCGAACTGGTCATGCACCAACTTCGGGCCGGCCATATCGATCAGATAGTCGGAATAGTAGGTCTTCATCTCGGGCGACAGGTCCGCGTTCGGGGTGCCGTCGGGATTGGTGAAGCCGTTGAGATAGGTCCCGCCCGACGTATAGTTGGGCGTCACCGCGAATACTTGCAGGTCTAATGTGATCATAGTATGGATCATCCTTTCTTATTTTAGATAGTAGATGTAGCGGGGGTCTTAAAACGTTACGATCTCGCCCCTGTTGACTTTATTGGCGATAGCGGCGCGCTCCGCCTTAGTCAGCCCCGCGGCGCCGCGGCGTGTGGTCATGCCGGCGCGTCCGTCGATGCCGACCTCACCGGGCCGGCCGGACCGCGCCCGGATATTGTCGGTGATCTTCTTGGCCACCTTCTGCGCCGTAATCTGCATCGCGCTGCCGAGGATCTCGTCCCGGTGCACCACCTCATAGGCCGAACGCAGGTCCAGCCCCTTGGACAGCAGCCGGGTAAACTGGGGATTGGCGGCCTCCGCCGCCAGGTCGAAGCCGGGATACAGCGCCTTCACCTGCCCGGCCTGGTCCAGCCAGCCGGTGAAGATCTGCCGGGTCCTGGCCGCCGGGTCCGGCGCGGAACTTCGGTTTCGCTGAACCGCCGCCGCCAATCCGTCGATATCTCCCGGGTCCAGCCCCAACCGCCGCATCAGCGGCTCTAACCGGCCCATCCGCGCCTCCAAACCCCTTGTCTGCGCAAACCGCTTGTCGATGACATCCTGCATCCGCCGGTGGAACGCGTCACGGTACTCGCCCTTGATCAGCCTCTCGAATTCCCGGTCCCGCGGACCGGCCCGGTCAGATTCGGGGCTTGTGCGGCCTGCGGGCCGCGACGGCGCCTGTGCGCTGTCCCCGCCCGGATTTTCTCCCTGAGGCGGCGCAGCAGCAAATCCTTTAGGATTTGCGTGTGGGGTCCCGCCGGCGTCGCGGGATCTTCCCTGGCGGGAATAGTGATTCGCCCTTTCCTGTCCATGGGGCTCGTGCGGACTGCGCCGCACATCGCCTGTGCGCTGGTTCTTCCCGGTTTCTGTAGCAGCGCCAGTGTCTGCGCCCGCGTCCCCGGCCTCGCCGTCAAACAGCCGCAGATCCAATAAAATTTTCTCGTTCATAGTTAATACTCCTTTATAATCATGGTTCTGTTCCCAAGCGTCAATAGACTCACCCATTCACAAACGCCGCTATAAAATCCAGCAAATAGATCCGCTGATACGGCGGCGTTTGCCTGCGCTTTAACACATTGAAAGCGGGAACGGCTCACCCATCCACAAACGCCGCTATAAAATCCAGCAAATAGATCCGCTGATACGGCGGCGTTTGCCTGCGCTTTAACACATTGAAAGCGGAAACGGAAGATCTGTCTATACCCGCACTATAACACAGCATAAAAAAAACCGCTCCCCAGTTTGTCATTGGTTTCCCGAAGCTGTGTTAAAGCGAACCAAAAACGGCTCCCGCAGGAGCCGTTTTTATGATGTGTTGGGTTCGGGGCTTGTGCGCCTGCGGGCGCGACTGCGCCTGATAGCTGATTCTGATCGGGTGCGAAAACCTACCGATT
>WRDE01000330.1 GCA_009783605.1 Oscillospiraceae bacterium | reverse complement strand
CGCTGCGACTACCCCCACGGCTCCTTCTGGGGCGGCCACATCGCCGGCATCTGGCAGGACTGCTGGTTAGATATCCGCCCGGCGATTTTCGTGCCCGATATTTTTGCCGTTACCGATACGGCGCAGCGGCTGCTGACGATTAAAGCTAAAATCAACGTAGGCAAAAAAAGCGAGTCTACATACACAATAAACGGCGGGTTACAATTCGCTTTGAAAAAATGGAACAACTCCGATGCGATCGGGAACTCCGATGCGATCGGGAACTCCGATGCGATCGGGAACTCCGATGCGATCGGGAACGACGAACCGGAATTTGCTATCGATTGCCAATTCGAAAACGGCGCATTCACATGGCATTGGCAAGAAGGCCAGGTCGCTCTATGGGACACCGAAAACCCGAACCTGTACATGCTGACCGCCCGGCTGTATCAGGACGGCGTGTTGATCGACGAATACAGCGTCCGGATCGGGTTCCGCAGCTTTGTCTGTCACGGCGACCATTTCCTGCTCAACGGCAAGCCCCTGCGGCTGCGCAACGATTCCTGGCATTACATGGGCTACGCGGTGCAGACGCCAGAATTTGCCCGGTCATATTACAAAATGGCCCGGGACTGCAACGCCAATATCATCCGGCTGCACGCCCAGCCGTTCCCGGGGTTCTACTATGACGTGGCCGACGAGGAGGGGATGCTGTTGGTGTCGGAATCCGGCGTCTGGGCCTCCCACTGCATGTTCAGCTACTCGCCGAAATTTTTTGAGCACAGCAAAAATCACCTGCGGCGGTTAGTGCTGCGGGACCGCAACCACCCTTCGGTGGTCATGTGGTCGCCGGAGAACGAGTGCCTGCCGGCCTATAAAGTCTGCGGCTCGCCGGATATCACCGGCGTGGCCGATCTCGAAGATAAAATCTATGATTTGACCCAGGTTATCCCAACCTTAGACGATTCCCGCATCATCAGCTGCGACGGTTCGGGGGATTTGGGCGGCCGGATGCCGGTCAACTCGCTGCACTATCCCGGCTACGGCTGCCCGGTGCAGGAGCACCGCCGCGACCGGCCGATCACCATCGGCGAGATGGGCAGCATGTACTTCTCCACCCCCGACAACGTCTGCATGGAGGTGGGCGAATCGGCGCTGGCCAGCATGAACGGCCGGTTGGACGCGGTGGGCCGCGACGCCTTCCACAACCTGACCGGTCAGCGCAAATGGGCGGGGCAGATCTGCGTCTTCAACCTGCTCTGGTACGGACTGGAGCCGCTGCCGTTCGAGGAGCGGCTGCTGACCTATGACGATTATACCGCCCCCGGCATCAAGCCCGGGCGGCTCACCCGCTGGTTGCGGACATTAAACGCCGGCGCCGAGGAAGGATTAGAGGAATACCGCCCGAATCCGGTTTGGGACTATACCAAAGCCGCCTATGAGCCGGTGCGGTTCTTTGTGGAAAAAGGGATCCAGCGGTGTGTCTGGAGCGGCGAAACGGCCACGCTGGAGTTAGTGGTATTCAACGATGTGGATCGCGAGCAGACACTGACGCTGACCGGCGACGGGATCGAGATAACCGAAAAATCCTGGACCATCCCTGCCTGCGGCAAGGTGGAGGATACGGTTGAGATCACCATCCCGGCCGATGGCGGGAAGCTGGAATACAGGCTGGTCCTGTCGGCGAACGGAAAAGAAGTTTTTGCCGAGGAATTTACCAAATGGATACACCATCGGGCGGCGTCGGAGGCGGAATGGGAAAAATATAAGCTGCCGATTTTGACCGGCGACGACCCCGACGTGGACGGGCCCTGCATCGACTGCCGCAAGACAGGGGAATACGGTTCGTTTATGAAACGGCAGGGGATCCGGCATATTTTCCGGGAGGACGGCCACCCCTATCCGCTGCGGGAGCAGGTGGAAGGGTATTATTTCGAGGATTATCTCAATTTCACCGCCAACCCGGTGCTGTATAACGGCGTCGGCCGGCCGCTGGCGCTGGATTTGACCCCGTCGGGCGACCGGCGGGTGCTCAGCGGCATTGATTTCTCGGTTGAAAGCTCCGATCCGGCGATGCTGTCGCTGAAAACCATCTTAGCCAAACGGCTGCATGAAAACACCCCCGCCAGCCCCGCCGCCGTCTTCTTCGGCGACCCGGCGGGCCCGGCGGCCGCGATGCTGGACGAGATTCGCTGCGAGTATACCGCGGTGGATGAGGCCGGATTGAAAAAAATGCTGCGGCAAAAGCAGGACGCGACGCTCATTGTTGACGGAAGCGGCGGAGCCGCGGGCGACCTGCGGCTGTTGGAAGCGGTCGGGGAGCACAATTTCAAAACCGTGTTAGTGATGGGCTTGAAAAAAGCGCCGGATATGTTCGCGGCGCAGTTCCGGGTGTCTGATAGGAACGGCTATCATTTAAAACGGGACGGATATGAAGCCGTTTATGGAAATAGCCTGTATGGCTTAACCGCCGGCAAGGAGGAGGTCATCGCCCCACGGCTGCTGGAATATTTAGACGACCGCGACAACACGCTGCTGACCCTGCCGAATATCGACTGGCGGCTGTGGAACAACAACGCCGAAAACCTCAAAACGGTGGCGGTACTGCGGGGCGAGCAGGCGGACAACAGCCGGTATGCCGGTCTGTCGAAACACAAATACAGCGGCAGCGATATCTACTTCTCCCAGCTGACCTTAGACCCCCAGAGCCGGAAGGCCAAATCCCTGACCGTGCGGCTGCTCTGCTCGCTCGGGTGCCGGGTGTCGATGGCGAAAAACGACGCGCTGAACGAACTGCTGTATACCGGCGTCTACACCGGCCAGATCAACCGGATGTTAGTCCGGGCGTTAGGCGAAAATGAGGATCCGGCGAAGCTGAATCCGGGGCTGAACCGGATCGAAAACGGCGAGGTATGGCGGATCACCGGGCGGCGCGGGCTGCCGGGACGGCGGGCGCTGGCGGTCTTTGTCCACTCGCCCCAGGACCGCACCGACCT
>WRDE01000329.1 GCA_009783605.1 Oscillospiraceae bacterium | reverse complement strand
CCAGCGGCAATCTTCAAAAATCCGCCGGCGGCGCCGTCTATAAGATGGAATACTGTGAACCTTATGAGGGCGTTTCGGTGTCCATGACGGTGGACGGCGCCGTCAGATGGCGCGCCGAGATCCACAATATCTGTTTGCAGGATTTTATACCGGCCGGTTCGTCCGTTATCGTATTCGGCCGATCGTATATCACGGCGAGTTTCGATACGCAATGTGGCCGCATCGCCATGATCGACCAAAACGGCACGGTTCTGTGGGACAAAACGCCAGCCAACGGCTTTCATTGGGAATCCTACGACGCCGCCGTATGCGACGATGAAAGCATCGCCGTTTTCGGTTTCGGCGACTTTGATACTTTATGTTTTACCCGCTTCGATTACGACGGCAATATAACCGCTTTTACCACAACCCCGTTGGAACAGTACGGATATTTGTCCGCTATAGATTTGGACGACGGCTATTTAGTAAAAACCATCAACTATGATCCATACCACACACTGTTCATCAAATTCGACAAGAACGGCGCCATCACCGACTCCTTTTCATTTTCCGATCAACAGGATGACTATTATTTCACCGATATGACTACGCAAAGCGGCAAAATACTCTTCAGCGGCTACCGTGTGCCGAAACCAAAAAGCGACTACGGCGGCCGGGAAGAAATCGGTGATATCCTGGATATCATTTTCAACCAAAGAGAATGGGAAATCGAAAATAAGGAATTGACCGCGCTTTTGAAAGCAAACTATACGGCGGTTTTGTTGATTTGCGACGGCGAAAGCAGTCTCCCTGAACGGTGTTACGCCGTCAAAGAATCCCTCGGCGGTGTTTTCTCAAGGGATATCAACAGCCGTCTGTTATGGGATACCGAACATTTTGTTTCCAGCTTATTTTCCCCGGCTACATCCTCTTATACCCTCGCCGGCGAATGCCGCGTATACCGGTACGCGTTCAATGAGAATGCCGACCGGCTGGCCGAACAGGCAAAAACCGACGAAACAACCTGGTACCGCCGATGATCCCAACATATAACGCTCATCTCTTTCCGCAGAAAAGACTCTCAACTCTCATCTCTCCACTACTCAACGCCCGCCGGCACACCCGATAAAACGGCATCGCCGGGATGCTCAGCAGCGCCCACAGCACCGAATACAGCAGACAGACCTGCCCCAGCAGGTTGAAGGGCAGGCCGCTGTAGTCCCAGACGTCCATCTTCCAGCTCAGGTTGACCAGACAGCCGCCGCCGAACTCCGCCGCCGAGATCATCAGCGAACAGAGTGAGCACCGCGCCGCCGCCGGCCACCGCCGCCCGATCCGGGAAGCCAGCCCGATCAGGTGAAAACAACAGCCGCCCAGCACAAACATACTCCAATGGGTGCGCCCGCGCCAGAGCAGCTCAATCAGATTATAAACCGCGCCGCCGATCAGGAACAGCCCAGCCTCGCAGCGCAGCCGCCGCGGGGTTTTTCCATTTAAAAATATCCGCATACCGCCACCTCATTTGGTGGTAGTATGGTTTTTCTATTGGCTCTTTATGTATTGACATCCGATGATTCCCTGTGATAAGATTCATTCAGAACAACAACGAAAAGAGGTTTTCGGATATGAAAAAAATTCTCGCGGCGTTGCTTGCCACCGCTGTTTTATGCACTATATCAGCCGGCTGCGGCGGCGGCACGATATCCATTACCGGACAATGGACCGGGATTTTGAACGGCCAGTCCGTCATTTTGGAATTAAAAGACAATAATGAGGCGTCTTTTTTCGGTACTGATAAAACTTGTTCCTATATCTATGACGGCAAAAACGCCATCACCCTGTTTTTTGACGGGAAAATTATTGGCCACTGTGAACTGGACCATAAAAAAGACACCATGATCATGACCGATCCGGAGTCCGGCCTCAGCTTCGTTTTCAAAAAAGGCGCCGGCAGCGTAACTGCCGGCAGCAGCTCCGAAACAACCTCCGGCAGCAGCGAAACGACCTCCGGCGGTTCCGAAACGACCTGCGCCCGTTCCGTACCCGTTACCTCCGGCGTTCTCCCGCAAGACATCGTATTCACCATCAATGGTGAAGTGTTTACCGCCAACGATTACTATTTCCAGCTTTACATGACCAAAAGACAGGTGCTGAATACCAGCGAGATCCTGACCCGGCAGTTTTTAGACCAGAAGCTCGGAGAGATCACTGTCGAAGCGCTGCTCAAAGACAGTGTCGAATCTGCTCTGAAGGTTTCGGCAGGCGTCAAAGTAGTAGCCGAGGAAAACGACATTGCGCTAACTGATGGCGAACGCGGCGAGATCCAGAAGAAAAAGGATGCCTTTATCGCCGAATTGGGCGGCGCCGGTGTGCTACGTGATTTCCTTCGCAACAACCGTACCAGCGAGAAAGCGTTAGACAAATATTTTGAAATCAACGCGCTGATAGACAAAGTGGAAAACGAGCTTTACAGCGAGGGAAAACTTTTTGACCTGACTGCTGCAGAAGTCGCAGCCGCGAAAAGCGAATACGACACAAGCTACGCCAGATTCAACTATATCTTCTTTTTAATGGTCGACAGCTCCGGCGAGGCGTTGAGTGACCGTACAAAACAGGGAAAGCGTGATTTGGCTACCGAAGCGGCTGAAAAGGCGGCTTTGGGTGAAAACTTCACCAATTTGATAAAAGAATATAGTGAAGACGCGTCGCTGCAGGAGAAGAACGGCTACGACACCTATGAGGTAAAGAGCGATGGGAGCGATGCCAGCCGGGCTTCGTATGAAGACGCCATTTTCAACACGGCAGTAAATGGTGTTTCCGGTGTAAAAGATCTGGAAAACGGGTTGGTTATCATCAAGCGTCTGCCCTTAGACGAAGGAAAATTTGAAAATCACAAGTCCACCGCCCGCAAGGCTAAACTACTGAATGATATCGGCGAAAAAGTTAAGGGATTTTTTGCTGAACCGGGTAAAGAGTACAACAATATCGTCATCCGAT
>WRDE01000328.1 GCA_009783605.1 Oscillospiraceae bacterium | reverse complement strand
TCGCCGTCGCTGTCCTCCGCCAGATGCAGTACGTTGGTCCAGCGCTTGAATATCCCCTGTTCCGCCAATTCGGGCGTTCCGCCGGGCTTTACGGTATACATCTGATAGGTGCCGTCCTCATGGAAAACAAACGCGCGGTCATCCCCCGGTTCGCTGTACCAAATCCCGGCGTATTCGGTGTGATCGCCGTATTCCGCCGTGGGGCCGTCTGGTTCGCCGCAGCAGGCAAGACAGAAAATCATACTGAGCGAAATAAGGAGTATCAGGGGTCTTTGGATGATTCTGAGCATGGGGTATTCTCCTTTTTTATTTACTGGCGCGTATAACGCCCGTGCAGATAATAGAATTCCGTGTCTTCGGCAACAAAAAAGTCTATAAAGCCGGAGTCCTCGCTCAATGCGAACATCATCTGCCCGTATTCGGCGATAAAGAGGTTATCCGGCGAGACGGCCGCCGCGCCGTCACAGACCAAGTCCATCTCCATGCCGTCGTTGACAACGGTAAAGAGGAAGGTCTTGCCGTTGTACTCAGAGATGTTCATCGTATGCCCGCTGCCGTAGTAAGTCCCCTGCCATGAGGGCTTCGGATCGTCCGGGACGACATTGCCCCCGCCCCGGTAATCCTCATAAATGGCCACCGTTCCCATCTGATAATCCGCCGAGACGCGCAGCTGCACCTCATAGCCATTGCCCTGGAATCCGCCTGAAACCGTGCCGGTGGCGACAGAGTAAATATAGCATTCCCGCCCGTTGGCGCTGTCTAAAGTCTCCATTTCGTCAAAGGCGATATAGATGCAGTTGTCGGGCTGCTCGCGGTCAAGGTAATGGATAATCTCGGAGGACGAAAGGATATTCACTATCGCCAGATCCGCGCCCTCCATCGGCGTAAGCCCGTCGCCCGGCTCCTCTTCAAGCTGATAGAGACCGTAGTAAAAGATCTTTTCTCCGAGTTCGGTGGCTCCCGCGGGCGCCGCCGGAAGATCGCTCCCGCCTGCCGCGGGATTGGTCGGCGCGGGTCCTGCCCCGGTGGTCGCAGCCGGGTCCGGCACCGGGCTGTCGGATTCCGGGGTGCAGGCGGCAAGCGAAAAGGACAAGAACAACGCGAGAAGAATGGATAGACATTTCTTCATGACTGTGCTCCTCTATTTTTTAGTTTATGGCGCTGTTTCTGAATTGTATCGGGGTGAGACCCTCGAGCTGTTTGAATGTTTTGCTGAAATGGGCAATATCCGTATAGCCCACCATATTCGCAACGGTGTATATTCTGTATTCCGGGTTGAGCAGCAGCTTTTTCGCCATCTTTATCCGGTATTTTTGCAGATATTTGGAAAAGGTAATATGCATTTCCCGGGTAAACAGGCAGCTGAGATAGGTGGTGGAAATGTATAGCTTCCGGGCGATTTCGGTCAGCAGCGCTGTCGGGTAATTCTCTTTGACATAGGCCACCGTCTGGGCCACCAGCATCGATCCGCCAAAGACTTCGTCGGAATTGACATCCACATTCTCCTGTTTGATGGCTTGGATACAGCCGACCACCGCCGTCATCAGCTCGTCTTCGTCAATGGGCTTCAATATGTAATCAAACGCGCCGTATTTGACCGCGCTTTGCGCGTAGGCAAATTCGCTGTAGGCGCTCAGAAAAATGACATGGCAGCCGAGATTTTCCTCTCTGATCGTCCGGATCAGCTCGATGCCGTCCATATTGGGCATCGAGATATCCGAGAGCAGTATCTGCGGGGACAGTTCCCGGATCAGATCCAGAGCGGCGGCGCCGTCCGCGGCGACGCCCACCACCTCCGCCCCGACGCTTTTCCAATCCATCAGCGTGTCCAAGCTCTCGCGAATCAACTTTTCGTCATCGGCGATAATAATTTTAATCATGGGTATTTTTACCTCCTTATAATAGTTGACAGTTGACAGTTGACAGTTGACAGTGGGCAGTTATCCGCAGGGGCGATTTGTAATCGCCCGCAACTAATCGTTATAAAACATCCAGATGCGGGCGATTACAAATCGCCCCTACTGACTACTAATCACTGACCACTGTCAACTGAAACCTCAAACCACACCGTTGTCCCTTTGCCTTGCTCTGTGCAGATATGTATGCCGTCGGTGTTGCCGAAGTATAGTTCCAACTGGGTGTTGATGTTGCGCAGGGCGAAGCTGTCGTTGATGTTGATTTCCCGGGAATTTAAGTGGGACAGGATCTCATCCATACGCTCTTTTTCGATGCCGCGGCCGTTGTCGGTGACCGAGAAGCGGATGCCGTTTTCGGATTTTGCCAGTGAAACGGTTATCTCTCCGTCGGGTTTTCCGCGGATACCGTGACCGGCCGCGTTTTCCACCAACGGCAAAAACAGATGCTTGGGGACCGAAACGGATTTCAATTCCTCATCAAAATCTATCGTATACCGGAGCGCGTCGCCGAAACGGATCCCCTGCAGATATAAATATGCGCCGATCATCTCCGCGACTTCCCCCAGCGTGATGGAGTCCCTGCCGTTTGACAGGTTTGTCCGGTAAAAATGCGCCAGCGCTTTGATCATACCGCCGATATCCGGGGTGTTGTGCTTGTTGGCAAGCCAGTGGATCGAATCCAATGTATTATACAGAAAATGCTCGTTGATCTGGTTCTGGGTGAATTTCAGCTGAATATCCCGCTTCACCAACTCGTTCACATAGTTCTCATTGATCAACGTATTGATGTTTTCGGCCATTTTATTGAACCGCATATTGATATAGCCGATTTCATCCGAACGGTTTTCCTTCATCCGGATCGAGAAATCCCCTTTTTCAAACCGCTGCATACCGTTGGCCAGCAGACGGATAGGGCGGAAGAAGTAATAATAGACCAAGAGAATGCAGAACAGCAGAACCAATACCGATTCGACGACATATAGAACGGTTATCCGGGTGATTCTCGCGGTGGCGCCCTGTATCTGGGAAAGCGGGGAAAAGGTAACATAGGTAAAGCCGCT
>WRDE01000327.1 GCA_009783605.1 Oscillospiraceae bacterium | reverse complement strand
TGGGCTCCACCTTCGCCGCCGCCGGTATCTCCACGGCGGTCACCCGGATGGTAACGGATGAATTGGCCTGCGGCTCGGCACAGTCGGTGAGACGGGTACTGAGCCGCGCGGTACAGCTTTCGGTGGTGATCGGCATCGCTTCCGCGGCGGTCATCTATCTTGCCGCCGATGCGATCAGCCTGTACTGGATCAAGGATATACGGGCGGCGCAGGCGCTGAAAGCGCTGACGGTCGGGCTGCCGTTTATGGGGATCAGCTCCTGCTTCAAAGGCTATTTCGTCGCCCGGCGCAGGATATCCGGCGCTTCCCGCGCCCAGCTGCTGGAGCAGGCGGTGCGGATCGGCGTCATCATGCTGATCATCGACCGGTTTGCCGGAATGGGTCTCGCCTCGGCCTGTCTGGCGGTGATGATCGCCGATACGGTGGCCGAGATAAGCTCCTGTGTCTATCTCGCCGCCGGGTATCTGTTAGACAAACGGCGGCTGACCTGCTCCGGCAACCCGGCGGCGAAAGCTCCGGCGATGAAAAAGCTGCTGGGCATCGCCGCGCCGATCACCGCCGGCCGGTATCTCAACACCACCCTGCGCACCATCGAAAATATATTGGTTCCCGACTGCCTGGCGCGGTTTTTGCTGTCCAAGGAACAGGGCTTATCGCAATTCGGGATGCTGAAAGGCATGGCGATGCCGCTGTTATTTTTTCCCTCCTCCTTTCTGTCGGCGCTGTCGATGCTGTTGGTCCCGGAAATCTCCGAAGCGGCGGCGCTCAAACAGAAAAAACGGGTCAACACGGCGGTGGTCCGCACCCTCCATCTCACCCTGACCGCCTCGGCCCTGATCGGATGTATCTTTTTTGTGTTTTCAGACGAACTCGGCCGGCTGTTTTACAAAAGCCCGGAGGTCGGCTTTTTATTAAAGGTGCTGGCGCCATTACTGCCGGTCATGTATCTCGAGAGCGTCATCGACGGTATCCTCAAGGGCTTAAACCAGCAGGTCAGCTCGCTTATTTACAGCTTCACCGACTCGGTGATCCGGATCGTGCTGATCGTTCTGCTGGTACCAGCCTTTGGTATGCCGGGATTTTTATTCGTGATGGTGATCAGCAATCTGCTGACCTCCCTGTTGAATCTGCACCGCCTGCTCAAGGTTACCGAACAAAAAATGCAATGGTACCGGTGGGTGACCGGCCCGCTGCTGGCGGCGGCAGCCGGGGGAGGACTCGCCTATTATCTGCGCTCCCTGCCGCAGCTGAACGGCTTGCCGCTGTTACTGCGGCTGATAGCCGGCGCCGTGGTGATCACCGCCATCTACGCCGGGCTGCTGGCGGTAATGGGCTGTCTGCCGAAATTCAAGCGGGAAAAGCCCGTGTTGAAACAGGATGACTACGAGACGGATCTGACCGGAACCGGATGGACCTTCGCCGGCGCGGGATGAATCTTGTAAAAACCATAAAAAGCACCCAAAAAAGTATATCTTTGGGTGCTTTTTATAGCTTTTTACTTTATTATTATATTATTTACAATCAGCGGATTTCTATAGGTGCCAAATTTATTTTTTATCTGTTTTTTGCATAAAGGGGCGCTTTTTTGCCAAAACAACCAGTAAGAATCTTTTTAAAATTATTTTTTGGAAACATAGCCGGCACGGGCGGCGGCAATAGTAAGAACGCAGCTATCAGCTCTATAAAAAAGAGGTAAAAAATCATGAAAAAATTCATTCACGGAATCTGTTTCTTCTTGCTTCCGCTCAGTATCGCGGTGTTGTCCGCGGTTATATATTATGATATTGTTTTACCGGAACAGTTTAATGTGGTGGAAGGGCAGCCCTTTCATCTTGACGGACCGGTCAGCGCGGCGGAGGTCCCGCTGTATGGCGCCGGGAGAGGGGTCCGGGCTTCCGCGCAGCTGACTGCCGGCAGTAGCTATACCGCTTCATTGAAATTGCTGGGCGTCTTTCCGGTAAAAGCGGTCCGGGTGAACGTGGTGGATGACCGGATGGTGATCCCCTGCGGGACGCCTTTCGGGATCAAGCTGTTTACCGCCGGGGTGATGGTGGTGGGGATGACCGATATCGACACGGCGGGCGGCGCGTCAAATCCGGCTCAGCGGGCCGGGATAAAAAAAGGCGATGTAATTGAAGGGATCGACGGCGCCGCGGTCAATACCAATGAAGAGGTGGCGAAAAAGGTGGAGCAGTCGGGCGGAAAGGTGATGGATTTCCGGATTCGGCGGAACAACATCACCTTTGACGTCCGGTTCACGCCGGCCCGGTCGGTCACCGAAAACCGGTATAAAGCCGGCATATGGGTGCGGGACAGCTCGGCCGGCATCGGCACGCTGACCTTTTATCTGCCGGCGGGCGGCGTTTACGGCGGGTTGGGCCATCCGGTCTGTGACGTCGATACCGGCGAAGTGATCCCTGTATCTATCGGCGAAGCGGTCCCCGCCGTCATCTATGATGTGACCAAGGGGGCCAACGGCGTGCCCGGCGAGCTGCGCGGCGGCTTTGAAAAGGGCAGCCTCGGCGATATATTGATCAACGCCGAAACCGGGATCTACGGCCATATGACCCAACCGCCCGCCGCCGGCAGCGCCTTCGGCGGAAAGCCGATCCCGGTGGCGATGAAACAACAGGTACAGGAGGGACCGGCGCAGCTGCTGTGTACCGTCAGCGGCAATCAGCCGGAATGGTATGATATCAACATTACCGGCTTGAAGTACAACGATGCGGTACCCACCCGGAATATGGTGGTGGAGATTACCGACGAGGCACTGCTGGAGCAGACCAACGGGATCGTACAGGGGATGAGCGGTTCCCCGATTATCCAAAACGGGCGGCTGGCCGGCGCGATCACCCATGTATTTATCAACGAACCTCATAAAGGATACGCCATCTTTGCCGAAAACATGCTGAAAACAGCCGAATCGGTACAGGATGCGGCGTTGGAACCGGCAGCGTAATGGGGGGTTAGGGGTTAGGAAATAGGGGATAGGGGATAGAAAT
>WRDE01000326.1 GCA_009783605.1 Oscillospiraceae bacterium | reverse complement strand
TGCCGGAGGGCGCTTTGCAATACCTTTGCTCTTTTTCCGTTGGCGAGAACCGTGAGGATACCGCCGGTCAGCAGCAGCGTCAGCGCCGCGGCCATACCGATGATCAACACGACCATATACCCGCTCAGCGATTCGGCGCGTTCGCTCAACAGGCCGATCTGCCCGCGCAGATTTTGTATCTGCTCATCCCGGATATCCACGCCGATCAACGCCATGACTTCGCCATCATCATCAAATACCGGCGCATAGGCCGTTATCAAACCGTCGCGGTCGATAAATAATTCTCCGGTGGCCACCACAGTTTTTTTGCCGTTCCAAGCGTCCCGCGCGTCGTTGTCTAACCGGATCAGCCCGTTCGCCGGCGTGTAGGCGTCCGACAGATACGGATCGTTGTCGATCAGCGGCTGGAGAAAATCATCAATCCGGAAGTAGAAATAGATAAATTCAATTTCGTTTTCCGCGCCGAACCGGATAAGACGCCTCCGCAGGTTTAGAAATCCATCATCCTTCAGCCAGGCTATCCGGTTGTCCGGCGAACCGGGCCGGATACGGAGCGCGTCGAGATCCTCCGCCGTCAGCAGATTGCGGGCGGCTCCCGCTATGGCCTGCAAGCGGGATTTATAATTGCGGACCAGAAAATCCTCGGTGATGTTCATATGTTCTTTGGCGGAATCCATATTTTCCACCGTGTTGCCCATGTTCCGGATGGTGATCCCCGATACCACTAACACAGCCAGCGCCGAAAACAGGAAAACCAATAAAAACAGGTTTTCCCTGACAATCCTTTTGAAATCAAAAATTTTCAGTTTCATTTGAGATTTTATTTTTCCTCTAATTTATTGTTCGCCAATAATCTCCTGTGTCAGCTCATCCAATTTCGCCTGCAGTTCCGAAAGCTCAATTTCGCCGTTATAACACGCCAGCGTCAAGTTGCCGGCGGGCTCCCAGAAATTGTCCATCTCAGAAATAGCGGGCATGGCGATGGCGTTGGGGCCCTGGGCCATTATCGCTTTGGCGGTGGCGGATACCGCCACGTCAACATCATCGGCGAGGGAGGCGGCCACCGGGATCAGATTGCGTGTCTGGAACCGGATTTTCTGGTTATCCGGATTGGTGAGCCAGGCGGCCAATTCCATCGCGGTTTCCTTGTTTTTCGTATTGGCGTTGACGCAGTACAGCTTATACCCCGCAAAGGATTTCATCGGTTTGCCGTCCACACTCGGAAGCCCGGCGCAGCCATAGTTGCCTTTCAGCACCTCGGTTACGGCGGCGGCGTTCCACGGCCCGCCGATAAAGGCGCCGAGTCTATGCTCTTTAAACAGATCAATTGCGTCGTCGCCGCCGTAATTCCCGAATTTTTCCCGGTTTTCGATCAGATATGTCATCGCGGCGACGCCGCCGGCCCCGTTGAAATCGCAGAATGTGCTGTCCTCTCCGCTGTCGCCAAACAGTTTGCAGCCGTATGTGAAAAACCAGTTGGCGGAAAAATAGGCGTTTCCGAATTCCATGACAAAGGGGTACCCATTCTCCGTTACGGCATTAGACAGTATCCCCTCCAGCGTCAAGACGTCGGCATCCGCGATGACCGACCGGTCATAAAAGAGCATATGGGTCTCGAAACTGGACGGAAACCCGTATTGTTTTCCGTTTATCTGCCCGGCTTTGACCGCAGGGGCGGTATTTTCATGTATATCCGCCAGATGGTTTTCACCGGTTATTTCAAATAACCGGTTTTTATTGACGAGCGGGCCGAGCTGGTTATGGGGAATGCAGATCACATCGGCCGCCGCCGCGGGGTCCTCCTCCAAGGTACTCTGGGCGCTGTCGTCCTCGCAGACCTCGACTTTTATCTCTTTGACTCCGGAATTGTCCGCCAAAAACGCCTCCGCCATCGCGGTGATCATCTCCTTGTCCATTTCCGCGCACCAGACAGTCAGCGAGCTGCCGTCACCGCCGCCGCCGCAAGCGGAAGCGCAGGTGAATAGGATAAGCGCCGCCAAAAATATGGCCAATTTTCTTTTCATGTCAATTCCTCCTCAGAATCATATTTTTTATAGTATTCTCACTTTTCCTCGGCGGGAAATACGTCGATTTTACCTACAATCTTTTGCAGAAGCAGCCGGGCGTCGGTAATGCCCACCTCTTCACCGCCGCTCACCTTCGCGTATTCCATCCGGTCGTCGGAAATGGTATATTTGCCGACCAGAGACTGGAGAAGCAGCCGGGCATCGGTAATGTCGACTTTTTTATCGCCGTTGACATCTCCGTATCCGCTCTCGGTGACGGTGTTCACCGTCGTACCCTGCGGCAAAGAGCTGTTGTCCCCGCCGCCGCTGCCGCCGCAGGCGGAAACACAGACAGCAAAAATGAACACCGCCAGAAAAATTTCTAATTTTCTTTTCATGTGATTTTCTCCCTGTAAAATGTAATATTTTTTTTTGCATCACTCACATCCGGGAAAAGTATACCATGAACTCTGTTGAAATGCAATGGTTTTTATGGGGGAATGGAGGGGATTTTGGGAGAATAACGCATACTTTATTTTCACCAAAAAAATGTAACCGGGCAGTAAAGTCACAGAAAAAAGATTTAATTGGTTTACGCAATTGCGTTAAAACGAACCAAAAAGCACCATTCCGCAGAATGGTGCTTTTTATGATGTGTTGGTTAATGGAGGCGGCGGGAATATGACGCAGAACTGCCGCCGGGGGTGCTGGTGCTTACCTGCGGGGTTGACACGCAGAACGACCGGCTGGAGTATGAGGTGGTCGGACACGGCCACCGGGGTGAGACATGGGGGATTAAAAAGGGCGTTATTCCCGGCCGGCCGGATACCCCGGAGGTGTGGGAGCGGCTGGATGATGTCATCGACCGCACCTACCGGTTCGCCGACGGGCGCGGCTTATTAATTTCCATCACCTGCGTGGACAGCGGCGGGCATTTCGCCACCGAGGTAAAATCCGCTTGCCGGGCGCGGTATGAGAAGCGGGTGTTCGCCATCAAGGGGCGG
>WRDE01000325.1 GCA_009783605.1 Oscillospiraceae bacterium | reverse complement strand
CAATACTAAAAATCAAATTAAAAATGAATCAGGGGGCGGTATTGTTGCCGTATGGATGTCGGGAAAAAAAGGGGCTGCGTTTGGTCTTGCCGGTAATCGCGCTGTTTTGTTTGATCGCGCTCATATTTTCTTCGGCGCCGGGAAAAACTGTCCGCGCGGCGCCGGCGGGATATGTTGACGGGCGGCTGATGCTGGTCGGTGATCCGGCAAAACGGCCGGCGGAGGTCAATTATTATCAAAACGGGCGGCTGGCCGACTGGTCGGCGTTAAAATGGACCGACGGACCGAATGACCAGGGGAAAGCGGCGGTACTGACCGGCGACGGCGATTATATCGGCGTCGGAGGGGATCAGCTGAAGATCGGCAGGATGACGCTGACCGGTTGGATCAACTGGCAGGGCACCGCTTCCAACAACGACGACGATATGTATAACCAGCGGCTGTTTACCCTCTCCAACGGCGAGGAGGCCTATATCACCCTGATCCCGTTTATCCATGATCCCGAAACAACCGACCAAAAAGGGGAGCTCAACGGGCTGCGGCTGACCTGCAAGTTTTTCGGGGAGTCGGCCAATACCTTTGATCTGTTTGAAGGCTTGGAGCCGTCTCCGGTTTCCAACAATCTGCCGCTCCACCAATGGCATCATTTCGCGGTGAAAGCCGATACGATGGCGCTGCGGCTGTATATCGACGGGGTCATGTGGTTTGAAAAAAAATTCTTGAAAAATATCTCGGATTTTAACGCTGACAGCCTGATGATCGGTTCCGGCCTCTGGGATGAGCCAACATTAAACGCCTGGCTGGCCGATGTGTATCTGTATGACAGCGCGCTGAGTGACAGCCAGATCAAGATACTGGCCAGCGGGGAGGATCCGAAGAACGACGGTACCCAGGCTGAAAAAACGACATATCTGCCGACCAAACCGCCGCCGACTACCACCGCCCCCCCCGAAACGCTGCCAACGGCCACCGAAACCGAACAAATTGATGAAAATACCGGAACCTTTTATGGCGTACCGCTGTTCGGACTGCAGATCATCGCCGGGGTTATTGCCGGATTTTTCCTGCTGTCCATCGGGATGAGCGTCATCTACCTGCGAAAACGCCATAACGCCGCGGAAAAACAAATACACAGTGAGGAGGACCGGGGATGAAAAAATATATCAAAAGGATAGCGGCGGTATCCCTGATTCTGTGTCTGGCCGCCGGCGGATTTTCCGGCCGCTGCGATGAACCGGTGGATGAAGTATACTATTCATTGGATGAAGAGGAGCATACGCTGATCATGCAGCGGGAGACTGAGGACAGCGGTTTTTGGGAGGTCCCGTCGCTCTCGGCCGGACAGAGCCGGCTCAACGGAAAAATTGTGCTGGAAAACCAGACCGACCGCACCGTATCCTTCGTATTGAATACCGTCGATCTGCCTTATGATGATGAAGAAGCGATGGAATATCTGAATTATGTCCGTGTGGTACTGCTGAGAGGCGATCAGCTGCTGTATTCCGGTCCATATATCCGGCTGGTCGATCCGGAAACTTTTGAATTGAATCTGACAGCGGCGGAACGGGAGATCTGCGAAATCATCATACAGCTCAGCTGTGATTTTGATTATAATAAAAACGCGCCGCCGTTTCAGATCGGCGGATGGAGCTTTTCGGTCGGGCTGTCACAGCCCACCGCCCCCACAGGAGACGGCGAAGACACACCGGGCGTGGTAACGCTGCCGTCGGAAGAAACCATCAACCGCTGGACTTTCGGCTCAATCGCCGCCGTAATAGGATTATTTATATTGATAGGCGCGGCAACCGTAGTACTGAGGATGGTGGAGCGGAAGAGAAAAACAGAGAATTTTAGGAAATAGGGGTTAGGGAATAGGGGATAGGCCCTATTCCCTATTTTCTTTTCCCTAAACCCTAACCCCTGCTCCTTAATATTTTTCATTTTAAACAAAATATATCTTGAAATCTGATCGCCAATAAGGTATACTGATATGAGTAGCCTGTTTTGCCGGAATTTTTTAGCCGGCGGCAGCAATCAGGGAAGGAGAAATGTTTCTTGAAACAGTATAGCGCTCAACATATCCGCAATGTGGTACTGGCCGGCCACGCCGGCGACGGCAAAACCTCGCTTGCCGAAGCCTGCTATTATATCACCGGGCAGTCCGACCGGTTGGGGAAGGTTGCCGATGGCAACACCATCTGCGATTATGATCCGGAGGAGATCCGCCGCAGGGCGTCGGTGGCCACCGCGGTGCTGCCGGTGGAGTGGAAAAACACCAAAATAAACCTGTTGGACACGCCGGGGCTGTTCGACTTTGTCGGCGGCGTCAACGAGGGCGTACGGCCGGCCGGATCGGTGCTGATCGTGATCTCGGGCAAAGGCGGCGTCAACGTCGGCGCCGAAAAGGCTTTCAGGCTGGCCAAAAAAAGAGGACTGGCAAAATTGTTCTTCGTCAACAAAATGGACGACGAGAACGCGGATTTCTATAAGGTCTTTGACGACCTGAAAAACAATTTCGGCTCCTCGGTATGTCCGATAGTGGTACCGTTTGTGACCGACGGCAAAATCGAATGCTATGTCAACATATTGGAAAAGAAGGCGTACAAATACGCCGGCGGCAAGGCGTCCGAGGTGCCGGTCCCGGATATGGGCCCGCGTTTTGACGAGCTGATTTCAGCGATGAACGAGGCCGTGGCCGAGACCAGCGAGGAATTGATGGAAAAATTCTTCGCCGAGGAGCCGTTTACCGAGGAGGAGCTGGTAAGCGGACTGTCAGCCGGCATCCGGAGCGGCGGGATTGCCCCGATTTTCTGTGGTTCGGCCACCGAGCTGCAGGGTATCGACCTGCTGATGAACGGTATCGTCTCAATGGCCCCCTGGGCGGAATCCGGCGAGACAGCCACCGATGCCGACGATAAGCCGGTGGAGCTGACCGCGTCGGAGGACCAGCCGGCCGCCGCTATCGTATTCAAGACGGTGGTGGACAAGTTTGTCGGTAAGATGCTGTATTTCAAGGTGGTCAGCGGCAAGGT
>WRDE01000324.1 GCA_009783605.1 Oscillospiraceae bacterium | reverse complement strand
TTCCGGGAGCTGGGACTGCTCTCATAGTCACTGTTGTAAATATTGACGGTGCCGCCGCCCACCCGGACAAAGGAGTACGGGGCGGCCCAGCAGTCCATGTTGTAGATATTGGCGGTGCCGGTGAAGGATTCGTGGGCCATGACATGGTGCAGCTCATTGCCGATATCCGCCTCACCGCGGGGGTTCATGCTCACCACCTGCGGGTTGATCACATCCATATCGCCGATAGCCCGGAATTCGAGGCCGACGGTGGTGCAGTCGAAGGCGTTGCCGATAAACCAGCCGTTGGCGGCCTTGTTGTTTTCGGCGATAAACTGCGCGCCGCGCCAGCCGCGGTAGGTGAAGTTGTCATAGATAATCTGATCGGTGCAGTCGCCGAACTGCATGAAGATCATCTCTTCCATTGCGAAATGGCCCAGCAGGTCGTAGGCGTATTTGGTTTTCTGGCTGACCGGATTCTGGGCGCCGGTACCGCTGTTCAGGCCGGCGGCATTCAGATAATACTGCGGGACCCTGCCTTCGTTATAGTCCGCCGTAGAATACAAATTGGTGTTCAGCGGGGAATTCGGCCAGGAGCCGTATTTGGTTTCCTCGCCGTTGAGGATCGCGCCGGTGTTGAACTGCATATTGCCGATATACCCGCCCTTGGAGCCGCCGCCCGCCTTGATGACGTTTTTCAGGCAGAAGCCGGCTAAGAACTGGACATAGTGGTTGTCGCATTTGTTGGTCATCAGATCCACCCCGTTGTATCCGTTGCGGATCGAGGTGTTGATGATATAGACATCCTTACCCAATCCGCGGATGGCGTAGGGGTATTCGTGCGGGATCAGCCGCTCGTTCGGGTCGCTGTTCCGGAATACCTGTTCGGGATAGTCGAATACGATGGCGCGGATACCGCTGTTTTCCTCCAGACTCACCGCCGCGGCGCCGTTTGGCTGCCCTTTTCCGCCGACTATCTTGAGGATGGTGCCGGTGTTGAAGGGGATCCGGCCCATATCCACCGATCCGCGCAGCTCCACCCCGGAGGGTATCGTCAGCGATCCCTCGATCCGGTATCTGCCCGGGGTCAAAAATACAATGCCGCCGCCTTCGGCTTTGGCCAGATCCAGCTCAAATTGCAGGTCGTCGGTCACGTCTACCTGGCCGTTGGCGGTCAGCCAGGACACGACATTCAGCGCGGTCTGGGCCGGCAGCCGTTTCCGCTCGGCGGCCTGCTGCGCCGTCATGGGTTTCGGGGTCTTGACCGCCAGCGGGGTGTTGTCGAATTTGACCGGACAGAGGTTGGCGTTGCTGATGACCGCCTCGCCGCCGCTCCAGCGGTTGCCGAGGAGGATGGCGCCGGTGGCGTTGGTTTCGCCGTCCGGGTCGGTTTCGAGGATCACATGCGGCGCCGCGTTCTGGAAATCGCAGTCGGACATGGTCAGCGGCCCGTCGGAGGCGATGACCTTGCCGCGTTTGATGGTGGATTGCAGGAAATTCATATACTGCTTGCCCCGGTGTTCAATCGCGATATCGGCGTCGATAGTGACCCAGCTCCACTGGGCGTTGCCGGGGCGGTCGTTATACGCCGGCAGCGCGTTCCAGTCGGGACAGACGATGACCTCGATACCTTTTTTGCAGTTTTCGATGTTGATATTGGCGAACATCTGGCCGACACCGCTGATCGCCCAGAAATAAATGCCCACTTCACAGTTGCGGATGGTGATATCGTAGCATTGGCCGTTGGAAAAGCCCAGATGCTCGTTGTGTTTGGAGCGCAGGAAGGCGATTCCCTGATGATATCCCTCCACTTCGCAGAAGGTCCAGTAGGACCAGTCGGTACGCCGGGGGATAAAGCCGACGCTGTTCTCCTTCATGTACGCCTCAAAATCGGTTTTTGCCGCGCCGGAAGCCGGCGCGCCGGGCAATCCCGAGCCGATCCAGTATTTCGGCGACAGGTGCAAGAAATCAAACCGGCCCACGTCGGCGATGCCGTCCTGATCCAACCCGACGCTCAGGGTGGTACCATAGAGCGTATGGACGGTCGGGCATCCGCTGCCGTTCGGGCCCTGCTTAATGCCAAAATAGGAATTGATCAGCGTCACGTTGCGGATATGGGTGTAGTCGGCGCCGAAGTTGTTCGGCTGCATCATCAGAATGGTAGGCGGATAGGGGACAATAGAAGCCGGATCCTGTTCGGGATACCAGAAGGTCAGGTTACGGATACAGGAGTTCGGCAGCATCTGGATAAAGGCGGTGCCGTTCGGGTTGTTATAGTTGGGATACACCTCGATGATGGTGCCGGAGGCCGCCAGATCGCCGTCGGTGGGCGCTTTCCAGTCGCCGCAGATGGTGACCCCCTGCGGGATCCGCAGGTTTTTATAAAAGGCCCAGCGGCCGGAGGGAATATAGATGGTGCCGCCCCGGCGGTTGACCTCATTGCTGCTGTTGATACTGCCGTTCTGATCCACCGAACCGGTCGAAACCGCCATGAGATTCATCAGCCGCTGCAGGGTATCCGAGGCGTCGCCGCCGCTGGAATTGTCAAAATAATCCGCGAGGTTATACCCGATAACCGGCATGTCGTCGGCAGCAAACTCAGCCGGGATGGGGGCAAACCGCCAGTCGATCGGTTCCCCCGCCGACGGCAGCGCCAACAGCGCCGATACGCTTATTGAGCCGATCGGCAGCACCATCACCGTGGGCAGCAGCAGCCCTATACACAATAAAATCGAAAGCAGCTTTTTCATAATTTTTTGTCTCCTTAATCTGTTTGGATTTTCGCCTGTATAAGTATATCATCTATATACAGCCGGTGTCAATCCGAAGTAGGCAATTTATTCCGCCAAAAACAATTGGCCGTAAGAATGTCTCTTGACAATATCTGGATAATTACGTATAATAATATTGGGTTTTTCTCACAGAGATATCAACCAAAATTTTAGCCGACAGGAAGGTGACAGGGTATGAAAAAGAGATGGTTTTCGTTAGGAATTGTGCTGGTGTTGATCTTCATTCCGGTATTTTCCGTCGGAGTACAGGCGGAAACGGTCAGCCATAGTAAATT
>WRDE01000323.1 GCA_009783605.1 Oscillospiraceae bacterium | reverse complement strand
GGGGCAGACGGTGGAATGCCAGGTCCCGCAGCCCAATCCGGATAAAGAGATAATCGTATATTGCCGGTCGGACGACCCCGCCGTGCTGACCGCCGAAGACGACGGCGCCATCACCGGCGTTTCGCCGGGTTCCACCACCGTCCAGCTGAAAACAAGCGGCGGCAAATCCGCGCAGTATGTCTTCCACACCGTGGAGCGGCAGCCGATGAACAAATGGCTGGCGATCTTGGTCCGGGGCGGATTGGTATTGGTCATCCCCACCGGGCTGAGCCTGCTGTTGTTCTGGAAAACCGAGGAGAACAAGGCGGTGCTGGCGCTGATGAAACAGGTGTTGAAGAAATTCATAATTCGTAATGCTTAATGCTTAATTGATGCAGCCTTTCATTAAGCATTAAGCATTCAGTATTCAGCATTAGCGAAAGGGATCCACAAATGGCCTACTCAATTCCCTTCAACCGTCCGGCGCTGACCGGGCGCGAATCACAATATATCGGCGAGGCGCTGGCCGCCGGCCATCTCAGCGGTGACGGCCCGTTCACCAAACGCTGCGGCGGATGGTTAGAACGGCAGACCGGCGTCCATCGTGCGCTGCTGACAACCTCCTGCACCCACGCGCTGGAGATGGCGGCGCTGCTGTTGGATATCCGGCCCGGCGACGAGGTGATCATGCCGTCCTACACCTTCGTCTCCACCGCCAACGCCTTTGTGCTGCGGGGCGGGGTGCCGGTATTTGTGGATATCCGCCCGGATACGATGAATATCGACGAAAATCTGATCGAGGCGGCGATAACCTCTAAGACCCGGGCGATTGTGCCGGTACATTACGCCGGTGTCGGGTGCGGGATGGACAAGGTCAATGCAATCGCCGCCGCATATAAGCTGGCGGTGGTGGAGGACGCGGCCCAGGGGCTGATGGCGGCATATAAAAACCAGCCCCTCGGCGCGATCGGCGAGCTGGGCTGTCTGTCGTTCCATGAAACCAAGAATTATACTATGGGCGAGGGCGGCGCGCTGCTGATCCGGGATCCGGAACGGGCGGCGATGGCCGAAATCATCCGGGAAAAAGGCACCGACCGCGGCCGGTTTCTGCGCGGAGAGGTGGACAAATATACCTGGCAATCCGCCGGTTCGTCCTATCTGCCGAGTGAGCTGAACGCCGCCTGCCTGTGGGGGCAGTTGGAAGCGGCGGCGGAGATTTTGAATGACCGGCTGGCCATTTGGGACCGGTACGCCGCGGCGTTTGCCGGAGACGAACGGTTTGAAACGCCGAAAATTCCGGAACATTGCCAGCACAACGCCCACATGTACTGGATCAAGTGTAAGGACGCCGAACAGCGGGAGGCGCTGCGGCGGCATCTGGCCGAAGGCGGGATACAGGCGGCCAGCCATTATGTCCCGCTGCATACCTCGCCGGCGGGGTCGCGGTTCGGCCGGTTTGCCGGAGAGGATCGATATACCACGGCCGAGAGTGAGCGGATTCTGCGGCTGCCGCTGTGGTACGGGCTGAGTGCGCAGGAGCAGATGCGGGTGGTTGAAACAACTTTGGAATTCTTCAAAAAAATATAAGGATAATAAAAAATGAGGGAAAAAAGAGAAGCGAAAGTATTGATTCCGTTATCGCTTAAAGAAAAATGGTTTGTATTATTCGGAAAGAAAACATGTCCGGATTGTTATCATATATTAAAACCGGTTATTGAGGTTATCGGAGGAGATTTACAGGGCAGGTATGTAAAGCGGGGGAAGAGCCATATGTATGTCGACCGTACAATGAGATATAAAAGAGCGTACCGCTGTATACCGTGCCGTCAGACATTCTTTATCGATCAGCTGATACTGATACAGTCATACCGATAAACGAAAAGGTATTCCTTAAAAAAGGAGTTGTGTACATGCCCACTATCTCCATCATCATCCCCTGCTACCGCTCGGAGCAGACCCTGCCGGCGGTGGTGGACAGGGTGCGGGCGGCGGTGGCCGCCGAACCGGATTACCGGTATCAAATTATTTTGATCAACGACCGCTCGCCCGACAACGTATGGGATGTGATCACGGCGCTGGCGGCGGCGGATCCGGGTATCCTCGGCATTGATCTGGCAAAAAACTTCGGCCAGCACGCGGCGATCCTGACCGGGATGCGGTACGCCGAAGGGGACTATATCGCCTGTCTCGACGACGACGGCCAGACGCCGCCGGAGGAGCTGTTCAAGCTGATCCGGCCGTTGGAGGACGGGCAGGATGTGGTGTTCGCTAAATATACCGGCAAACGCCAGAGCGGCTTCCGCCGGTTCGGCAGCGCGGTCAACGACCGGATGGCCCGGTTTATGCTCGGCAAGCCGAAAGAGCTGGCGATCATGAGCTATTTCGCCTGCAAACGCTTCATCGCCAAGGAGGTCTGCCGCTATCCCCACGCCTACCCCTATGTGGCCGGGCTGCTGCTGCGGGCCACCAGCAGGGCGGTCAACGTGGAGGTGACCCACCGGGAACGGTTGGCTGGGCGGTCGGGGTATACCTTCGGCAAGCTGCTGGCCCTCTGGCTCAACGGCTTCACCGCCTTTTCGATCAAACCGCTGCGGATCGCCACCGTGCTCGGCACCGTGACGGCGCTGGCCGGGTTCGGCTACGGCGGCTATGTCATCATTAACAAGCTGCTGGGCGGCACCGCCCCGCTCGGCTGGTCGGCGACGATGGCGGCGCTGCTGTTTATCGGCGGGATGCTGATGCTGCTGTTGGGGTTGGTGGGCGAATATGTCGGGCGGATCTATCTGAGTATCAACAATACGCCGCAGGCGGTGGTGCGGCAAATGGCAAATGAGGACGGCGGAACAGCCGTAGGGGCGGGCCTTGTGTCCGCCCTTCCGGAGGACCAAATGACAGTTGAGGACGGTGAAGAGGAATGAAGGGGATCATTCTCGCCGGGGGGCGGGGGACGCGGCTGTGGCCGATGACGGTGGCGGTCAGCAAACAGCTGCTGCCGATTTATGACAAGCCGATGATCTATTATCCGCTGTCGGTGCTGATGCTGGCGCGGATCCGGGAGATATTGATCATCACCACCCCGGATCAG
>WRDE01000322.1 GCA_009783605.1 Oscillospiraceae bacterium | reverse complement strand
ATGGGGTATTGCGAAAAGGATACCGATATCAAAGTAAAACTGCGCGGCGGCGATCTCATCGTGCGGTATACCGATGAAACGGTGACGCTGAATGGGACGGCGGAGACGGTGTATACGGTGGAAGTGGTATTCTTTTTTACAATTGACAATTATCGCTTAAAAAAATTTGTTCGTCCCTCGCTCAGCCCATTCACCACATTCGCAATCCGCTCCTTCGCATCCCGCCCCGACGTACATCCCTGAATATACTCCACGATGGCGTCCCGCTGGGGCTGTGACAGGCTCCCGAAGGTATCCATCGCCCCCGGCACCTGCGCCAGCTGCATCCCGAACCCTAACGGCAGATCCTTCCCCTCCGGATTCTTCCCGATCCCGACATACGGCGTATTCATAATAAACCCTTCTTTACGTGTATTTGTCACTATCATTTTCAAAACCCCACCCGTTTATACAACAGAAAAGAATCCGAAAAACAAAACAGATGTTTTTCGGATTCTTTTCTAAACTTTGAGCTCTGAGTTCTAAGCTCAAAATTCTGTGCTTCTGTCCTCCCCACATGGGGGTGCGTACCATCAATAACCAGCACCTTAATGCCCGGCAGCCGCACCGCGTCCAATGACTGCGGGTCGGAGGAGCAGCGGATCAGTTCCACCTCCGCGCCCAGCTCGGCCATCCGTGTCCAGAGCGCGCGGAGCAGCGAGGATTTGCCGGTCCCGGGGCCGCCTTTCAAAATATAGACCCGCCAGCCGTCATGGGGGTCATACAGGTCGCCGGTAAATTCCACAAAGCCGGCCGGCGTATTGGCGCCGAGGAAGAATGTCACAGGGGTGCTGGCAGGTTCCATAAAAAGGCCCTCCGGTAAATATGGTATATCTATACCATATTCGCCGGGGGGCCGGGTGGTTACAGCTATGTTTACAGCATCTTCGCGATCAATTCCTCCCGCGGCAGCGGCGACAGATACCCGAAGGGGATATCCAGCACACTGTACCCGCCGGCTTTCCCCTCCGCCGCCATCCGGCCGACGGCGCGGGCATAGGCGACTAACACCGCGCCGGTAAAAGCGGGGTTGGAGGCCAGCTCTAACTGGAATTCCATCCGCTGTTTCGGATCGTCCGCCGTGGTATGTATGACGAATCCGCCGTGGGGCATGGCGGTATGCGCCGCCAGAAATTCCTCTTCGCCGATGAAATGGACGGTGGTGTTGTATGCGGCGAAATAATGCGGCATGGTGACGATGGCCTGCTCGATAGCGGCGGTGTCGGCCCCGTCCTGCGGCACCACATAACAGATCCGCTGATGCTTGTCACGGGTGGTCAGCCGCGGGTTGCCCCCGGCGCGTACCTGATCTAATGCCGCCTGTTCCGGCACCGAATACTGCACCGCCCGCTTTACACCGGGGACCTGTAAGATCGCCGAGCTATGTCCCTGGCTGACGCCCTTGCCCCAGAAGGTATAGGTTTCACCCTCCGGCAGAATGGCGGCGGCGAGTACCCGGTTGAGCGAGAATAATCCGGGATCCCAGCCGCAGGATATCAGCGCGGTTTTTCCGCCGCGTCTGGCGGCGGCATCCACCGCGGCAAAATGTTTTGGAATTTCGGCATGGGTATCAAAGCTGTCAATCACATTGAACTGTTCGGCCAGCTCCGGCGTCTGGGCCGGCAGGTCGCTGGCCGAGCCGCCGCAGAGGATCAGCAGATCCAATTGTTCCCGATAGTCGCCGAGGGCGGACAACGCATATACTGGAACAGAAGCCTCCAGACTCCTTCGGGAAAAAATCGCGGCCAGCTCCATATCCGGACTTTTTGCGATGGCCTGCTCCACGCCTTTCCCCAAGTTGCCGTACCCGACAATGCCGATGCGCAGTTTTTTCATTGTTTTTCTCCCCTTATATCAATATTTCTTGACAAAAATTCCCTTGTACTGTTTGGTGCGGCTGGTATACCAGACCGAAAGCACCAGACCGATGCCGAGATACAGCGTGATGACCGAATTGCCGCCGGCCGAGAAGAAGGGCAATGTGATGCCGATAACCGGCAGCAGCCGCAGCGTCATCCCGATATTGATCAGCGACTGGAATCCGAAAAGCGCCATGATGCCGGTACAGATATACATCCCGAGGCAGTCACGAGCCCGGAGCAGGGTGCGCAGTATCAGCAGCACGATCCCCAAAATAATGACCAATACGGCTACCGCGCCGATAAATCCGAATTCCTCTGCCGAGACGGTGAAGATAAAGTCATTGTTGCGGGCGAAAATATATTGCCCGGTACCCTCGAGAAACCCGAGGCCGCTCAGTTGTCCGGAACCGATCGCGATCAGGGCGTGATGCTGCTGCCAGCCGACGTTTTCGAGATATTGCTCCGGATGCAGCAGACTTAGAAACCGTCCCAATTTATCTTCTCCCATACGGTTCCAGTATAGCGGGATCAACACGCCGGCGCCGGCGCCGGCGATGAGGTAATAGATGGTTTTCAACCCGGCGGCGAAGATCATCGAGATGAAGATAAAAATGATAACCAGCGCCTGGCCGTCGTCCCCCTGCAGCATGACAAGAGCGATCGGAAAAACCCCGTGCAGCACCAACAGGAATACCGTCGTCAGCTTATTCAAATGTTCGCGGACGATCGAGAGATGTTTCGCGAAGGTGATCACAAACGTAACCTTCAGCAGTTCGGAGGGCTGGAAGTTCAGATTCAAAAACGGCAGCGGCAGCCAGCCGTGGTCGCCGGTACCGATGACGTTCATGCCCAGCGAAGTGAAGGTCAACCCCACCAATCCTATCGAAATAAACGCGTAGACCGGCCAGCCGGCACAAATTTTTTCATAATCGGCGCGGGAAATGGCCAGCGCCAGCAGTAATCCGATTGCCGAACCCACCCATTGAACGGTGAAAGCGCGGCTGTCGTCGGTAGTGGCGGAATAGACCAAAGCCGAACCGAATACCGAGGCGGCGATACAAAAGAGAAGCAGGGTTTTATGGCTGCTCCGGAAAAATTTGAAAAAACGTTTGGAAAACTTTTTTAACACTGCTTCACCGCCTGTTTGACACATCTTTATAATT
>WRDE01000321.1 GCA_009783605.1 Oscillospiraceae bacterium | reverse complement strand
TTGTATGCAGCCCGCGAAAGAACTGACCGAGGGGGCAATGCTGTCTGTGCGCGGGCTTGGACGCGCCAAGCTGTTGGAAGTCGGCGGGGTATCGAAAAAAGGGCGGACATTTATACGGATCGGGTTATATGAGAGATGAAACGATACGAAAAAGCGGCTGTTACCAGACGCTTTTCTTCATTTATCATTTCCCGGCTTATGGCGGCTTGCGGACTGCTTTTTTCCCGTCCGGTTGTGGTTTTTCCCTTCCTCATCGGCGAGGGTCATACCGCCTTTCGCTTTGGCCGCGAGCTTTTCTTTGGGGTCTATCTGACTATCCTTCGGCATTTTTACGCCTCCTATAAATGTTAGAAGTCTCTTGAATATGGTTAGCCAAATCCATTTGAATATTCATCAGTGAATCGCTTATACCCATCCAGCATCACGGAATACGCTTCTAACATAGACCGTACCCCATCAACCTCCTGAAGCATGGCGAACACATCTTCAACGGCGCAGATGAATCTAGCGTCGATCATCGGCTGTGCCTGCTCCGATAAGAGCGGGCATATGTATTTTGCGCGCGTGTCGGGGATGATTGACAGCTCCCCCAACCCATTTATATACGGCGCGAACGGAAATATCCGACAGGAAAGCGGCCGGTCATTCCGCCGGCATCGCCCGTTGCATACGGCGAAGCGGACGTAGCAGCCGTTCATCATCTTTTCGGTCACGGTAAATGAGGGCGGCACTTCCTCTCCGGGAAAAAGTATCATGCCATCGTCCTCTCCGCCCTTGCAGCATTTCTTACCGCAGAGTTTTCCGCAATCAGCCGGTATCGGGGTTATACGTCCGAGTCGCGCATATGCGCGGTGGTAAGCCGCTACTCTGTCCATATTGCTACAGGTTCGTATCGCAGCGATAAAATGCGTACTTCCTCATAGTGCAATCACTCCAAATCTAAATAAGCGGTATACTTACGCCCTATTCTCTTTCCGTGCCGCTGTCACATACCAAATCGCGACCCATACCCCACGCAGGCAGGCGGTGAATGAGATTGCTATCCATATCCCCGCAAGCCCTAACGATGTTTTTGACAGCAAATATGCCAGCGGTACTCGGATGAAATTGGATGTGATACTGCAAACAGAGGGCGGGATGGTGCGTCCCTTGCCCTTGAACGCGTTGCCGAAGACGCCCTCAAGGCACGCCGGTATCTGACAAACCGCGAGTATCCGCATGAATGTAATACCTAAACTCCTAAGCTCCGGGTCCGGCAGGAATATTCTGAGGATCAAGCCGCCGCCTAATGCAAGAATCGCGGTCACGAGCAGCCCCCAGCCCGTCATCATCCAAGCGGCATACCGCACCCCTTTGGTTATGCGCTCCTCTTTGCCCGCACCGTAATTTTGCCCGACAAAGACCGTCACAGCCGTCCCAAACCCCGCACCTACCAGCCATGTCAGAGATTCCACCTGTGTCCCGACGCGGCTTATGGCTACCGCTCCGGCTCCGAATGCTACCTCGAAGCGCGAGGTAATCATGGTCAGCAGGCAAAAGAGGGTCGACTCCAAGAAGATGGGTATAGTCCACTTGAATATCTGCGCGGACAGGGCGGTTTCAAATCTGCCGAGTATGGGATAACGCTCAAACGGCCTGCCTTTGGATTTCGTTACCGCTAATAGCATCGTTATCGCTACGCCGGTCTGTGCCATGACGCTGGTTATTGCCGCGCCGCGTATGCCGAGGCCGAGTACGAATATAAATACCGGGCTGAGAATCATATTTACGGCAAGCCCTATACAGTTGATAATGAACGGCGTTTTGGTATTGCCCGACGCGCCGAACGAGCCTCCAATCGCCGCGCTTATGTATACAAACGGTATGCCCATAGCCATGATGCTCATGTATGTAGCCATGTCGTCGGCGACGTGCTGTTCCTGAAAGTTGAACAGCCCTACCAACGGTTCGCGCAGAAAAAACATAAACGAACCGTACAGCAGCCCCAGCACGGTGCCCATATATAATCCCGTGCGGGCATATCGGAAAGCCAGACCGACATCCCCGCGCCCGCGCGCCTGCGATACGCCGATGTCGGTGCCTACCTTGCCGATCAGCATCAGCCCCACCGACAGCCACAGAAACAACCCCGCCATCCCGGTCGCCGCTAACGCATCGCTGCCGATACGCCCCATCCAGAACATATCGGTCAGGTTGTATGTCATCTGCATCAGATGTGACCCCGCGATGGGCAGCGCCAGCCGGAGCAGTGTGCCGAAGATGCCGCCTTGCGTTAGGTCGCGTTTTGCCGAGGGTGTGGTCATTTCATAAAGCTCCGGTTGCGCATTATTTTATTCATGGGTTCATCCCTTCACTCTAAAGATTTTCATATTATTGGTTTTAATGGTTATCGTATACTCCGTAAACCATTAATAATATCAACAGCTTTGGCATATGTTTAATTCCTTTCAATTGCAATACATCAACGACTCCCTATAATGTTCCGCGTCCAGTTCCGGGGACGGCGCGTTTTCACTGAGCCAATGCCGGATATGGATACAGAACGCACAGCGGGACGGATACCCATCCGGGTCCGGGGCAAAGCCTAGTGTTTGTGCATAATGTAACAGTTCTACTATGCCACCTGACAACAGCGCTTCAAGCACCGGATACTTCCCGTCCGGGATGCCGTGTACGGCTGTCTCAAGCGGGATGGCGATCCCCGTGCAGCCGGGTGGAATATATCGGCCGTACAGATCGACATGGTAGTGACCGCCATATTTACACAACAGCCCATTGCACGGCTTGGTGTCAAGGATGCTTTCCACAGACTTACGCTTTACCAGTTCCGCTTCGATACTAATGGCGCGGCCGCCGTATTGCAGACCGCTGCGGTCGGCTTGCCATACAAAGTGCCCGAAGCCGATCTCCCGGCATATTTCCGCCAGTGATAAGGGCAAATCGGACGGGACATACTCCGCGTGGAACTGGTCGTGGGAGATACAGAGCGTATCCGCGCCTGACCGGGACAATTCTTCAAGCTTTGCTATGACCTGTTGCCTGTCCTTCGCCCAGTAGGCGTTGGTTTCGATGTATTC
>WRDE01000320.1 GCA_009783605.1 Oscillospiraceae bacterium | reverse complement strand
TAATATTCATCCCGGTATAAGAACATCACCTGGTCGGCGTCCTGCTCGATCTGCCCCGATTCCCGGAGGTCGGACAGCCCCGGGCGGTGGTTGCTCTGTTTTTCGGTTCCGCGGGAGAGCTGGGCACAGACCAACAGCGGTATCCGCAGATCCTTGGCCAGCCCTTTCAGGCTGCGCGCGATGGCGGCCACCTCGTTGGTGCGGTTGTCGCTGCGCCGCGGATTATCCGGCTGCATCAGCTGCAGATAGTCGATTACCGCCAGATCCGCCCGGGGTTTCATCCGGCGCAGCTGGGATTTCATATCCGCCGCGCTGATCGCCGAATGGTCGTTGAAGAAGATCGGCAGATCATATAATTTATTCGCCCCGTTAAAGATATGTGTCCATTCCTCCGGGGATAAAATTCCGGTGCGGAGCTTTCTGCTTGAGACCCGCGCTTCGGTGGAGATCAGCCGGTTGACCAGCTGCTCGCTGGACATCTCCAGCGCGAAAAAGGCGACGGTTTTCCCCAGCCCCGCCACATGCCGGGCAATATTCAGCGCGAAAGCGGTTTTTCCCATACCCGGGCGGGCGCCGACAATGACCAGATCCGATTTGTTGAGACCGTTGGTGATATGGTCCAGCGCCTTAAAGCCGGAGGGGATGCCGATATAGTCGTTCCGATGCTCCTCCGAAGACATTTTTGTCAGGGTATCATAGGCGCCCTCCACCACCCGCCGGATCGGCACCAATCCGTCGCCGGCCCGGTCGTCCCGGATCTCAAAGATCTTCTGCTCGGCGCTGTCGATCAGGGTATCGGATTCCACCGCCGGATCCAGCGCCTGCTCCATGATCTCCCGCGAGACGAGGATCAGGGTGCGGACGGTATGTTTTTCCCGGATGATATCGGCGTAATGGGTGATATTGGAGATAAAGGGTACGATCCGGGTCAGCTCTAACAGATACTTTTTCCCCTCGTCGCCCGCATAATACCCGTCGGCCTTCAGCGCCTCCAGCACCGTGACAAAATCTATCGCCTGGCCGTCGGTCATGATCTTCTGGCGCATCACACGGTAGATCAACTGGTGCTCCGGCAGATAAAAATGCTCTTCGCTCAGCCGGTCGTTCACCTGATGAATACTCTGCGGATCCAGCAGAATCGAGCCCAGCACCACCTGCTCCGCCTGATGGCTGTAAGGCAGATGATGTCCGTCGAAATTTCTAGTACTGTCTGGCATGACCGGCTCCTTTTTCAGTTGAGAGTTGACAATTATAAACTCAAAAACCTATTCCTGCACGATAATCCTGACCTTAGCGACGACGCCAGAATTGAGTTTTATCTCGGCTTGGTGTTCGCCGTAATTTTTGATATCCGCCATGACGATTTTGCGTTTGTCCACTTCATAGCCGAACTGTTCCCTCATCGCTTCGGCCAGCTCCCGGCTAGTCACCGCGCCGAACAGGCGGCCGGTGGACCCGGCTTTGGCGTGCAGCACTACGGCGGTATCGGTCAGCCTTTCCGCCAGCTCCCGGGCAGCCTTTTTCTCCTGATCCGCATGGAACCGCGCCGCCGCCTCTTTGTTTTTCAGCTCATTCATCGCCGCCGCGTCGGCCACCGCCGCCAGATTGCGCGGAAACAGAAAATTGCGGGCGTATCCGTCGGATACGCTAACCAACTCACCTTTTTTCCCCTGGCCCTTGACGTCCTGTTTAAGTATTACCTTCATAACTCATTTCCCCCTTTTTATTCGGATATTTCATCATTTTTTTTGTTCCTTCTGAATATGGTTATAGACGTAATCATACTTCCCGTCAATATCAGACCCGATCCCAATACTACAGAAGCAAGGAGCGGTTTGTTTGCCGAAGCAGGCAGCATAATACAGAACCGGTTTCGCTGATCATCCGTGACAATATCAAATTCGATAGCACGCCCTCCGGGTGTCTCCCGGAATACGTGTTCAATGTAATTCATACCCACTTTGGGCGACCAGTATAGCTTGATACTGTCCGCAGGAACGTCAATCGGCAGCGCCTTGGTGACCCTGATCGGTGTGCCGGCCGGCGGCGCGGGCGATAAGATCAAAAAATATACCCATTGCTGACCCGCATAGGGAACCGCCGGCCTCTGCCCGCCAGTATCTATCAATTCGACAGCTATGGTATACGCGGTTTCTCCCGGGAGATCCGCTTCAACCATATTTCCCTTGCCGTCATATATAACCGTCCACTCACCGGCCGCGGTAAAGGTGAATATGGCGAAAAAGAGGGCAAGAGATAAAAACAATATTTTTTTCATTGGAGATCGCTCCCGATTGATTCTCAATGCGAATAACTGTTATTGTACCATCCCGACTGCGAACAGCGAACAGGCGAAGTGATCGGGTCTTGTGCGGCTGCGGCCGCAACAGCGACTGTGCGTTGTTTCCACCCGGCTGTGAACAGCGAACAGGCGAAGTAATCGGGTCTTGTGCGGCGCTGCCGCACAGCGACTGTGCGTTGTTTCCACCCGACTGCGAACAGCGAACAGGCGAAGTCGCGGCTTTAGCCGCACGAGCCCCGAACGAGCCCCTATACGTCCATTATAATCGGCAATATCATCGGTGTCCGTTTGGTCTTGGCGAACAGCATTTTTGCCAGCTCTTCCCGTACCCGGGTTTTCATGGTGTTCCAGTCATAGGCGTGGTGCCCGCAGCAGTCCTCCAGCACCTTTTTGGCTATGGCGCGGGCGTCCTCGATCAGCAGCTCGGATTCGCGGACATAGACGAAGCCGCGGGAGACGATATCCGGCCCGCTGACCAACTCGCCCAGCTCCGGGTCGATGATGGCCACCACCACGATCAGCCCGTCCTGGCCCAGATGCTTGCGGTCCCGCAGCACCACCGAACCCACGTCGCCGACCCCCAGCCCGTCCACCAGCACCCGGCCGGCCGGGACCGAACCGGTGACTTCGATCTTTTCATAAGTCATCTCGATGACCTTGCCGATATCGGTGATCAGCACGTCCCGCTGGTCCATCCCCATCGAAACGGCCAGCTCGGCGTGTTTTTGCAGGTGCTTCTGTTCGCCGTGGACCGGGATGAAATAGCGCGGGCGGGT
>WRDE01000319.1 GCA_009783605.1 Oscillospiraceae bacterium | reverse complement strand
AGGACAGGCAGCCCTCCACATCCTCCTGGGTCCCTTTGACCGCGATGATCTCGGGGTTTACCGCCTCGATCAGCCCGTTGCCCACATCCATCACAAAGACGCGGCGCAATATGCCGACCTGCGGCGCCGCCAGTCCCGCTCCCTCGGCGGCCCGCATCGTCTCGGCCATGTCGTCTAACAGCTGCCAGAGCCGCTCGTTATATTCTTCTACCGGACGGCAGCGCTTATGCAGCGCCTCGTCCCCATCGCGCAGTATGTTTCGGATCGCCATACGATATCACCTCTTAAATTATTGCTATCAATCGCGCTCAATGAATTTACCGTTGATAAAAACACCGCATGGATAGATGATTCCGGTATAGTCCGTTCCGAACGAAAGATTACGCCAGAGGATTTGTCCATGCTCATTAAAATTCCCAGAAAAGTCTATTTGATTAAAAGTGTTTTTATATTTTAATGAATGATTAATCGTATTTCCCTCTAATGTATACTGACCATCTGCATAAGATAGCTCTATTTCATCCGCGCGTTCTATAACCGACTGGATCGAATCATTTTTTATGTCCAGTCCGCCTATAGTAACAAGAGCTCCGTTAGGATAAAAAAGGTATATGGTATAAAAGTTTCCCAGTGTATTCAAATCGGTTGTATATACAACGCAGTCGTCCTCTTTTGATATTTGGGAAAATAATTGTAAAAACCACTCTTCTTCGGTATTTTCATTCGGAATGCTTTCACTGTTTTGCTGCGCTGCCAGCGTCAGCCCCTCCAGCTTTACCCACATGGCGGGGCGGACGCCGCCAGACACAGTGCAATCTATTGGCAAACCATATTCGTTTATCTCTCCACCGTTGCCCGGGCCTAAACCTTGGCTTTTCATATGAGCATCAAGTCCTTGTGATACATAAGAAATTCTTGACGCATTATCTCCGTTTGACCTTAACCACCAAAATGTCGGTTGTTTGTTATAATATGCTTCGCGTTCATCATCATTTATAAAATATTTTTTTGCCTCATCAACAGAAAGCAAAAATACATGCTCATAAAGCGTACTTCCGTATTCGTTGATCTTAGTCGGATATACAACTCTGCTTTGCTCGTCAGCAGAAAAGTTATTGTAGAATTCTCCGTCAACATATTCTCTCAGATTGCTTCCGCTGTAAGGATGATTTACGTAACCGGGATGAGGATTGCACTTGATTTTTTTAAGCGTAACACAGTCCTTTGAAATAATCAGTGCCTTGTCTTCCTGCACATCCAACACAAGCCAATCGTAATCGCCGAACGTGATCGTATCGCCGACGGCGTAATTCTGACCGCCATTAAAAGTAGATGCAGAAACAACAGGCGTTTTTAATTCTTGCGCGATACGTAACTCCTGCCGCTGATCAGAAGCCGAAACAGAAACCTGAGCGGCAGGCATCCCCAGCGCGTTCTTCACCGCCGCCATCAAATCCGCAAACACCGTATCATCTGGATAAGCGTCGATCCAATGCTTACCCGCCAAAAGCAATTCCAGATTTCTGTTCATTTCAATCTGTGATAGCCGATAAGGGATAATCATCTTACTTTTGGAAAAAGCCCTCTCCACTTCCGCGTAAACGAAAGGCGATTTGTTGGATTCCTCTGAAAAAAGCAAAACCATCAGCTTGCAGTTCTCAATACCAAACAGTATTTCCGACGGATAATCGAATCCGGGACGCACGCTTCCCGGCGCAATCCAGCATTTGACGCCGTTCTGCTCCAGCGCGTGGCAGATCGCGTCCGCCGTCAGTTTGTCTTTGGACGAGTAGCTGATAAATACATCATGCGCCATGATCATAAACCTCACATGCTTATATTATGATTATTTGATATGCCGCTCATCATCACAACATCCCCAGCGGGTTGATATCCACAAACATCGTCACGTCCTTATTCTCCCGGCGGCGGTTGAATTCGGTCAGCAGGCGGCTGATCAGCTCCCGCAGCTGGGGGGTGTTTACCGATTTCATCAGCAGCTTATACCGGTATTTCCCGGCGGTTTTCGGCACCACCGCCGGAGCGGGATCCAGCACGATCACCGGTATTCCGGCGAATTCTCCGGTCACCGCTCCGTAGAGCATTTTCAAGAAGGTAAAGGCAGACGACTTTACCTGATCTTCCCGTATCCCGACAAAGCCGAAGAGGCAGAGATCGGTGAAGGGCGGGTATTTCATCGCCTTGCGGGCGGCGATTTCCACCTCGTAAAACCCTTTATAATCCTGCCGCGAGGCCAGCGCGATCACGTAGCTTTCGGGTGAATAGGTCTGGATCAGCGCCAGCCCGGTCCGGTCCCGCCGACCGGCCCGGCCGATCACCTGGGTCAGCAGCGCGAAGGCGGTTTCAAAGGAGCGGAAGTCGCCGTTATACAGCATATTATCGGCGGATAACACCCCGACCAATCCCACCCGGGGGAAATCCAGCCCCTTAGCCACCATCTGGGTGCCTATCATTATATCATATTTCCCGGCGGAAAATTCGCCGAATTTCTGATCATAGGCAAAACGGGACATGGTGGTGTCGGTGTCCATCCGCAGGATGCCGGCGGACGGGAACAGCGCCGCCAGCTCCTCCTCCACCTTCTGGGTCCCCAGCCCGGCATAGCGGATCTTATCCGATCCGCATTCCGGGCAGTAAACAGGCGGCGGCTGCATATGGCCGCAGTAATGGCAGAGCATCCGCCCGTTGGCCCGGTGGTAAGTCATCGCCACCTCGCAGCCGCGGCATTTTACCGTATAGCCGCAGGAGCGGCAGGAGACGTTGGTGTGATATCCCCGGCGGTTGAGCAGCAGAATCGCCTGCCGGTCCTGTTCCAGATTCTCGATGATCGCCTGCCGCAGACGCTCGCCGACGATGCCTTCGGAAAAATCCCCCCGGCGGTCGACGATCTCCACCTCCGGCAGCCCCGCTCCGCCGTAGCGGTCGGGCAGTTCATACAATTTATACCGCCCGCTTAGGGCCGCGTGGTAGCTCTCGACCGATGGGGTGGCGGATGACAGCAGCAGCAGCGCTTTATGATAATGGCACCGGAATTTCGCCGCGTCCCGGGCGTGGTAGCGGGGATTGGATTCGGATTTATAGGTGT
>WRDE01000318.1 GCA_009783605.1 Oscillospiraceae bacterium | reverse complement strand
CGCGGTCTTGTCGTCGGTGATACCCCCGGCAAGAGCAAATGGCGCGTTGCCTTTTCGGATTATATGGATGGCCTGGTCTGCCTGTTCCTGTGTGGGATAATACCGTGCATAAGCCCGGGAGAGAATCTCATAAAATTCATCCGGGGTGGTTTCTTTATTCAAAAATCTTTTTATTTTTTCGGAACATGCCTCTTCATCGCCGGCCCATGCGAACCAGACCGGGTCGATAAAAAAAGAACAGAGGGGGATATACAGATTGGGGGCGCTGTTCTTTAATAGATAGGGCATCAGCGCGTTCAATACTCCGTCGGTCACCAGCAGCACCGCCGACAGCTGCCGCTCCCAGCCGCCAAACACCCAGCAGGACGCCCCGGCCCGCAGCGGCATCACCGATATGCCGTCGGTATCCTGCTGCGGCGCGGTGATGGCGGTATAGTTGCCGCAGAGATCCAACCCGATGATACCGCCGTCACCGGAATGGCCGTAATAGAGGTGAACCCCGTCATAGATCACCGCGGTCAGCGTGGTGTCGTAGTCCGGCAGCGGCCGGTCGTCGGCCTCCGCCTGTCCGACAATGTTTTGTAAGGCTTTATGATAGGCCGCCCGCATAACCGCCGGGATATCTGAACTGTCCGGCAGCAGCTGTTCGCAGACGGCAAGGACCGTCTCCACCGCGATTTTTGCGCCGGTATCCGCTCGCGCGGCCGATCCGACCCCGTCGGCGACGGCGGCAATGACCCGGCCGCCCGGTAATTTTTTAAGCCCGCTGAAATCCTGACAAACCGTGCCGCCGGCTATATGGGATGTGCCTGTTATCGAATGGGCGTAAGTGTACAGCATACCGCATCTCCAATAAGAAAGGCAACAGCCCTTTACAAGGCTGTTGCGGCGTTATGGATCATTACCAGCCTGACGGCACGACTCTCGCGTTATCCGGCAAATCATTCAAATTCACCACGTCGCCGACCCGGCTGACCGAGATGGCGACCATACTTTCGCTGAGCCAGTTGAAGATGCCGGCAAATTCCATATCGTCCAGCTGCATGACCCGTTCCGAAAACCGCCGCAGAATCTGTGTGTCCGCGTTGCCCACCGCCAGCGACCAGAATTTCAATCTGCCGTGGGCGCCTTTTCGTTCCTCGGTCTGGACCCGCTCCACCGCGCTGTCGATATCATCGGTCGGGATGCCGTCGGTGATCATAAAGATCCACGGCTTAAAGCAGGGCGTGCCCATAGCGTTATAAAACTGATTGCGTTCCTTCACCATATCGACCGCCAGATTGATCCCCGCGCCCATCGCGGTGGCGCCGGCCGCCTTCAGCGTTATCGGCGTCATCAGCGAAATAGGGGTAAAATCCTGTACCACGGCGGCGGCGGAGCCGAATGAGACAATCGCGATATCCACCCGCCGCTGGGCGGTCTGGTCCAGCGAGGTCTGGGATTTGAAGCGATTCAAGCTGTCATTTAAACTGCGGATAGGCTCTCCCGCCATCGAACCGGATGTGTCCACCAAAAGCACGCAGGCCATATGCGGTTCGTTGGGGCTCTCGATCCCCCCGCCGAAGCCGGTCTGTTCAAGTTCCGCCATGTGATTGTCCTCCTGTAAAAAATTGATCTCACCGATTTGTATAGTAGTTGACATTTTACCATTTGAAGAGGATAATTGCAATATATTTTCGGCAGGAGCGGCAAAGATATTCTTAAAAGAAGACGGTTCAAAAGAAATATTTGAAGAATCATATAAATTTTGGTCAAAAACGTGCTATACTGTGTTTACTGCAATAACGGATAAGGATGTGATCAAAATAGACATATATGAGGACGCGGTCCGGCTATGGATAGCCTATGCTGTACAGACCGAAGCCGATATCGATCAGCGGCTGGAGAATTTCCGCATTTTATTTGCCTATAACTCCGGAAAAATCGAAAACGAGGCTGTTACCTATCACGATACCCGGGAGATTTTTGAAAACGGGCAGGTGTTGAACTTCACCGGCAGCCCGCGCACCCTGTTTGAATTGGAAAACCAGCGGCTCTGTTATGCGTTCTTAAAACCGAAATTGGCGGCGAAAGAACCGCTGACAATCAATTTAGTAAAAAGCGTCCACGCGGTCCTGACCGGCGGCACGTACGACCAGCGGCGGTATGTGGTGAAGGGCGAACGCCCCGGAGAATTCAAAAAGCATGATTATGTTACCGGCCGGGCGGAAGTGGGTTCTTCGCCGGAGGATGTCGAACCCGATTTGACCGCCTTGATAGACGAGATCACCGGAATAGAAAGCGGCGATATCTTAAAAGCCGCCGCCTATTTTCACGCCCGGTTCGAATATATCCACCCGTTCGCGGACGGCAACGGGCGGGTGGGGCGTACCCTGCTCAACTATTTTTTGATGCTCCGCAATCATCCGCCGGTCATCATCCACGACGACGACAAACGCGCCTATTACGACGCGCTGAACGCGTATGACCTGACCGAGGAGATTGTGCCGCTGTATGACTATCTCAAACGGCAGACCGAACGGACGTGGGAAAAAACATTGGCGCGGGAAAAGAATCGCCGGGGCAGATAATGGATAAAATGGCGGAAGGATTCAATAGATAAAAAAAATATATTGCGCCGGCGCCGTAAGTCTGATAAAATAGACATACGGCGCCGGTCATTATTTTATCTGAAATGTTCGGAGGAATCGGCTTATGAAAATCTTAAAATCAGAGGATATGAATAAATGTATCGGCTGTTTTACCTGCCAGCGTGTCTGCGCGGGTATGAACCATAAGAGCTATTCGGATACCGAGAGCGCGATACGGGTGCGGACGCTGGGCGGGCTGACCGGGAAATTCTTTGCCATCCACTGCTTTGCCTGCGACGATGAGCGGGCCTGTGTCACCGCCTGCCCGACCGGCGCGCTGACCGAACGGAATGGCGGCGGGGTCATCCTGAATGAGGAAATATGTATCAAATGTAAAAAATGCGCCGACGCCTGTATTGTAAAAGCGATTCATTTTACCGGCGAGCATACGCCGCCGATCGTCTGTAAGCAGTGCGGCATCTGCGCGAGATATTGCCCGCATCAATGCCTGAAAATGGAGGAGCGAGTCAATGTTAAATGAAAAATACATAAAGGTGCTGCACATTGACCT